>DAIQOB010000418.1:0-3043 GCA_036788075.1 Syntrophobacteraceae bacterium | reverse complement strand
AGTCAGCGCCGGCCAGAAGGCCCCTTCCGAACCGCGGCAGGACAAACAGGCGCCGGGCATGGAGGCCACTCTTGCCGCCAGGACGGCTCCCGCCCGTTCGAGCAGCGGCAAACATTCGGAAAAAGGGAATGGGAATGGAAACGGGAACACGCCCCTCCGCGGCCGGGACATGCGGGCGGAGCAGCTGATTCCCTTCGATAAGGACGACTTTTCCGATTTCTAGAGCACTGTCACCTCCCTTGTAGAGGGACCCTCATCGGCTGTAGGGCGGGTTATGGCTTGCTGCCACACCCTACGGCCGGGTCCTTTCAAAACCATTTTATCGAGGCGCCCGATGGGCCAACCCGTCGGTCCAGGGTGGCTCCCCCATTTCCAAATCTTTGAAAGCT
The DNA here is from genome assembly GCA_036788075.1 of Syntrophobacteraceae bacterium. Classification (GTDB taxonomy): domain Bacteria; phylum Desulfobacterota; class Syntrophobacteria; order Syntrophobacterales; family Syntrophobacteraceae; genus Desulforhabdus. The sequence continues at coordinate 2,654 of DAIQOB010000418.1, read as the reverse complement.
CAAACATCCTACCCTCTACCGTTTCACCCTGATGCTGTAACTACCGGTACCGCTGGCCTTGTTGTAATGCCGGATCTGCGCATAATATTGACCTGGAACCAGGTCGGAAACGATCCGCGAATTGAGGCCTGCTCCGCCGTCGTCATCCTCGTCGATCAGGCTGGTCGGGCTATCCGGACCGAACAGCTTCATGACAACATCGGTCTGACCACCCGTTTCAACAATGTAGCGGCCACTGGAAGAGACAGTGAATTTGTAGAGGTCTTCCTCACCCGCAACGCCGATGGCAGCCTGTTTGGCACCTCCATTGACCTGCAATTCGACGGCCTGGACGGTCGTGCGAGGATAGGCCTTTTCACTGGCGATAAAAGCCTTGTCCAACGCCGACAGTACATCGTTGGCGTTAGTGCCTATGCCACTCTTCACCCAGCTGCCCGGAAAGAAATAGAGCATGATTGATTCAGGGTCGAACTGTGTTCCCCGTATTTGATCCGCGCTGTATTTTTCAAGCACGTTGTGTCTGATCTGGTCCGGGGTCCAGAAGTTCGGCGGGCCGGCCAGGTCACGGAGCACGACCTCTTCATTCCACTCGATGCCTCCCGCCGGGTTCTGATGCTCGTGAGCAAGACCGATGGCGTGGCCGAATTCGTGCGCCGCCGTGCCGCCATCCAGGAAACCCAGGTTCATGGTGGGCTGGTCGCGGGGAATCGACTTGCAGTCGGTGCCGATATAAGACCAGGCCCCGTCATTGGGATCGAATGTGATGCGAATCTCTGCGTCCGGAGCGTTATCGAACTCGAACGTGAGGTTTGCGTGCGGGGTCCACCAGTTCGCCTGCTCCCTGGCGGTTGCCTGTTCCGCAGGCGTTCCGTCCATGAAGCGCACATGGAGTTTCGACCCATTGATCCACAGCTTTCTGAAGACAATGATCGCTCTCGCACGTCCTTCTCCGATCTGCAGGGTATGGTGCGGGCGGAGCATATCGCGCGGCAAGAGCCTGTCGTGACATATTTTTAGAATCTCCTTCATGGCGATCTCCTTCCATCATTATCTCGAAGAGTCAATTTTCCTTCACTTTGGAAGATGGTAAGCCTATTCATCTTCGGGTGAATGCTCCCTGACAACGGGCGAAGGCGATTCCTTCGCCCGGGAATTCTTCTTCCCCAATTTCCTTACCTGCCCTTCCGGTACCTGAAATGAAGCATCCCCTTGAGTCGCCACTCCTCGCTCGGCGTCCCTTGCGGAGATTGTCTTGACCTGCGCCAGCATTTCGGAAGGCGGGAGATCCCCCCTGGACTCGTCATAGAGGCCGAACCAGGGAAGCCCGTAACGGGTGTATGTTTGTGCGTCGATGGGTGTGGGGGGAGGATGGAACCCCGTGATTTCCGTGAACTGGTCGCTGTTGAGGATATGGACGGAGATCCGACCGTAATTGCCTTCGTCCCAAACGTCGATGCCGTAAGGGTCTGGATATATTTTTTGCTGCATCACACCACCTGCGCCAAGCCCCATCGAGGGGCCTCCCCCGAGCTTCGGCATGGCACTGGGAACAGCACCGCCCTCACGCTTCAACGGTGGTGCATCCGGGAACCTGCCCGGCTTGGGCTCGAAAACCAGGATTTGCACGCCTCCGAATGTTTCCAGGCCGGTCATCGAGGCCTCTATCGTGTACCCCAGTCCCAGCGGCATGGCAACAAACTGGCGAATCGTGCCGTGGCCGGAGTGAATCCCGTCGAGCCACGGTTGCCCGGGACAGACAATATAATCCTGGGGATCGGCGCGAAGCTTGAAGTCCCAGGCCCCTCCCGAAACCGCGTTGACCCGGCCCACCCCGATCTTTACCGCATTCGGTTTCCAGAGTGCCCCATGGAATCCAAGCCACAACGCCTCCCGTTGAAACATGGGAATGAATGCTCCACCCTCCTCGACCCAAGAGGCAGGCATACTGTCACGGTAGTCTTCTACGCCGAAAATCGGGAATCTGCCCAGCCCCGGGGGCAGAGGATAAGTGAGACCGTCGTCCGGAATGCGGAGGGTGCGTTGGAAGGATACGGCAAAACGCCCGCCGATGCGTATGATATCCTTTTCGATGACGACTTCGAGCATGGCGCATCCTCCCCAGTGGGAAGTATCATGAATGCTTCCATGAAAATCTTGGCCTGATAATTATGCAGCTAACCTAATCCTTAATTACAAAAACGCAATGGAGGGGACCGGTGGCAGATCAGCCTGCAGGACTTTTCCCATCGAAACCTGACAGCTCCCAGCCCGGCCCCGCATCCTGAGAGGGTGTGTCACGATCCTTCCCTGTTGGGAGCGCTCTGTCCCTTCGGCGGCGGCAGCTTTTCCAGCTTTCCAAGGCGCAAGAAAAGGGGATCGATGTACTTGAGATGGATGCGGACAAACAGGGCCTCAAACACTGGAATCAGCCCCCGGGCAATGAATCGCGCCAGAGCGTCCAGGGGCGTTCGCATGAACCGGATTATCTTGAATTCGCGAGCCAGCTGCGCAATGTAATGGGCAAGAGCCATCAGAATGCCGGCAAACAAAAGCATACCTACCGAAACGCTCACATTCATGAGGAGCCAGGACACCAGGAAGAGAGCCAGAAGAAACATCACCATGAGAAGATTCATGGCCCACTCCGGCAATAT
>DAIQOB010000417.1:0-3057 GCA_036788075.1 Syntrophobacteraceae bacterium | reverse complement strand
GTGCTCCTATGCGGGGGCGGATCTTGCCGGGGTGTCCCGCTTCCAATATCCACCGACGATTCGAGTGATGCGCACCATGTGCTCCGGGCGTGTCGATCCCTCCTACATTTTAGAGGGTCTCAAAGATGGCTTCGATGCAGTCTTCGTCTTCGGCTGCCACATTGGCGACTGCCACTATATCGACGGCAACGTGTACACCTCCAAACGGATGGATCTCACCCGGAAGCTTTTGGAAATTTCCGGTATAGGTTCAGAGCGGATGCAGCTCCGCTGGGTGAGTGCCGCGGAAGGGCAGCAGTTCGCGAATTTTGTCACGGAGCTCAGTGCCGGGGTCCGAGAAGCCGGCCCTTTCCCGCGTGAAAAATACCAGCTTCAACTGGCGGCCCTCACGGGAGCACTGAGCCCACCGCGCCTGCGCTGGCTGCTGGGTATGGATCGGCAGCTCACGGAAAGAGGGAATGTCTACAACGAAAAGATCGACGAAGGGAAGTATCGTGAGCTGCTGCACGCGGCGGCAAAAGAAGAGTATGAAAAAGCGCTGATTCTTGAAGTGCTGCGGGAAGGTCCTCTCTCGGTGCGGGAAATTGCTTCGAAGACGGCCCTGCCGGTTTATGCCGTCTCCCTGATCCTCAACGGTATCGAAAGAGTAGGCATGGCCGAATTCAAAGGCTATGACGGATCGACGCCCAAATTCATTCGACTGGCCTCATGAATTTGATTGGGACAATGCGTTTGAGCCGTTTTTCCTGCCGGAGGAAAACGAAATGCCGGTAGAATCCTGGAAGGGGGCATGATGGCTGACCTCATCAGTATGGAAGCTCACAAGAACAAGCAAGCCGCTGCCAGGGGCTTCAAAGAGTGGAGGCGGATTTTCAGTTCGATTACAGATTTCGATGAGCACACAAAGTGGGCGGATCTTCCCGATGAGGTCCTGCTTTTCTTCTGCGAGGGAGGTCCCGAGAGCAAGCACGCTTTCTATGACCTGCTCATGAGGGCGCATCGCCTGGGGAGTGGCCACGATTTCGAGGCACAGCGCTTCGACAGGCTCACCACCTTCATGAATGCCTATTTCTTCATCACCGATCAGGGGCGGTTCGAATGCATGCGGCGGCTGGGATGGTTGCAAACGGTTCCGCGAGGGGACAAGCCCATCATCGAAGTAGTGATGGCGTCGGAAACCTATGACTATGCGGCCCTGCTGGAAGCCCCGGAGCCCACTCCCGCACATCCGTATTATGAAGAAGACCGACAATCGCGAGGTGTCGATCGGGCTGCACTCGTCAGGAAACCTGTGCTGGATGCCATCCGGCAGTTCAAAGAAAAAGTGCAGATGGAAACCTCCGCAACACCGCAGTGAACGGGTTTCCGTTGGTTGTGCAGTGATGAACTCTCCCTGCCGGGTCATCGGACGATTTCATACCTGCCCGATGACTTCCCCCGTGCAGGCGGATTCATAGCCGGGAAGAGAGGCCAGCTCGTCGCGCAGAGTACGGGTCTGCAGCACATCCAGGAGGATCTTCACGGCCGGAAGATCCAGTAAATCACAGGGAATGACCAGGTCGCAGCGCACCGCCTCCATGGGGACAAAGTCCAACCCGTGGGCGGCGGCAACGGCTCGAAGCCCCAAGGCCGCGTCAGCGAGCTGGAAGGTGACCATTTGGGCACAGCGGTTGTGGTTCGATACCAGATGGTTGTAGCCGTGGATGCACTCCCCCGTGAGACCTGCCTCAGCCAGCCGTTCATCCAGGAGCACACGGAGCGCGGCGCCGGGCTCGCGGTTTACAAAACGGACCTCTTCCCGGGCCAGGTCGACGACGGACCGGATTCGGAGAGGATTTCCCGGCGCAACCATCAATCCTTCCTCAAAAAACGAAAAAGCGATGACGGTGGCCTTCGAGCCTGCCAAGACCTTCTGAGCGAGTGCCAGGTTGGAATCGACGGACGAGGGGTTGTGCAGGTGCGTTCCCGCAAGGTGGGCATGGCCCGCGGCAAGCCTCTGCAAAGCGAGATGGCTCGAGGCAAAGCGGCAGTGAATGCCGGCGTCCGCAGCCCATCGCGATGCATGCGCACCGAGAATGGCAAAAGCCGGATCGCAGCCCAGCAGCAGGATTTTTTTCTCCAGGTGCTCATTCCTCTGGAGGAGCTGCACGTGGCTGCCTGCGGATGAGAGCAGACCGTCGGCAGCCTGAAACCCGTCGCTCAGCAGCCACTTGCCATCCAGGGGATAGGCGATGAGGCGGTCGCGCACCCTGGCGACTGAAACCCTCCTATGCGGCATCTCCGCTTCTTCAACCAAGGTGACAGGCTGTTCACCTTCGGATGCATCCAGGGCGAAAAGGTCTTCCACCCTGCAGCCCAGCTCTCTCGCCATGCGGAGCGCTACGGTCGTATTGGGTACGTACCGCCCCGTTTCCATGTCGTAGATCGCCTGGCGCTTCACGCCGACCCGCTCGGCCAGCTCGCTTTGGGACAGCCCTTTGCTTTTTCGAGCCGCCTTGAGACTGCAGACAACGGGATCTCTCGTTGGCTTCACCGCTGTTTCCCCCTGGGAAAATCCATAGAGGCTCTATTTGAATCGTTCATCCGCCCTCTGAGTTTCCGCGTTTTCAGCCTTTTCTCCAAACCATCCCGTCCGATCCGCCTGCCAGACATCGAATTTGGGAATGTAAGGTTTTATGTCCAGAAGAGGGGTCCCATCGAGAATATCGACATTCTCCACGTGCAGGATGTTGCCCTCCACCCTCAGGAGTTTCAGAACCGAAAGGCCGATGGCATTGGGTCGCTTGGGGGCTCGGGTGGAAAAGACACCACGTTCGGTTTTGTCAAGGAACGGCTTGACGGAAAGCGCATAACCTGAGGCTCCGTGGAAATGGTAGAGGACATGGATATGTGAAAACCCATCCAGGTCTTTGAGTCCCTCCTGGAGCTCCGGCCGGATTTCGATGCGTCCCACGACGCCTCCGGCGCCGATGGGCTGGATGGGCATACCGGCTAATTCCTTGAAGGGTGAATGGATGGTCCCGATCGGTTCGTAGCAGATCATGTCAATTGCTCCTG
>DAIQOB010000416.1:0-3062 GCA_036788075.1 Syntrophobacteraceae bacterium | reverse complement strand
CTTTCGCTGCGTCCCCCGCTTTGGACGGGAGAACGCTGTTGAGGACGTTGGCCAGGAGCACGGCCCGGAAGGCCGACCAATAGCCCAGTTGGAGATCTTCCTGAGCGCGCAGGACTCCCGTCCATCGAAACACGGTGCAAAAGGGGATGCAGCAGGTGACCGCCAGTGCCGTTGCGAGCCAGCGCCAATCGGCGCGTTGCAGGATGAGGGCGGTGCGGTCGAGATCGATGCTGCCGAGCAGTTGGGCCACCAGCACGAATGAAACGCAGACGCAGACCACCCCGAAGACACGTTTTTTGAACTTCCCGGATGCCATGGGCTTACTCATGGGCCTCAATCAGCCGTTGCCACCGGGTGGCACCCGTGCGGGCTTCCTTCACCAGTTCGTCGGAACCCTGGATCCAGGGGCAGCGAAGGACGGATTCCTGGTAGACGTTGCTTGCTGCCACGTAGATGGACGTGGCGTCGCATCCTGCCGCCATGCGGCGGACGGGAAGCGCTTGGGGCAAAATATCCGTGATGCGAACGGCCTCGTCCAGGAATTCAACCCTGCGTTTGAAGCGATACGGTGTCCGTTTCTTTCCTGTGATGAGGATCTTCTGCAGCAGGAACCGGAGCACATCGGGAAAGAAACGTCCGAAGGTCAGGTTGACGGCCCGGAAGAGGATGAGTTTGAAGGGGCTGGCCAGCTTCCGTGAGCTCACGGCGAAGACCCCTTCGACCTCAAAGGACGCTGTTTCGGGATCTGCGTTCACTCGATGCGCTTCGTCCAGGAGGTGCGTGACAACCACGCGACTGTCATCGCATTCGGCAATGAGTCCCGTATCGCTCCCGAGGCATCGGTCTGCGGAAAAGGCCTTGGTGACACCACCCTTTTTCAAATTGGACACGGCGTAATACTGGCTGTTTTTGAAGATGGCCATTCCCGCTCCGGGAAGCCACTTCAGGAAGTCGTCTCTTTCATTGAGGAGTGCAGGGCGTGCAGGGTGAAAATCGTCGTAGGACTGAAGCCAGTCGTAGACCAGGTGGCAGCAGAGGCGCGCATCGTCCATGTGATAGCGCTTTCCGGAGGCGGCGCCGCGCAGGAAGGCGTCATTGAGCCGAGCTGCCTTTTCTGTGAAGGGGGCCAATATTTCAAATCCGTGGGGATAATAATGGTAGGTGTTGCGGCTGCCGTATTCACCGCCGTAGGATCCGTCGGGGTGCATGAAATACGAGGCAAAATCCACGGCCTTTTTGAGAGGCCCGAGGACGGATGCATCTCCGCTCTTCTGATAATACTTCGCCAGAAAGTCAATGGTGCAGGTCTGATACCCGGGATCGGCCCCTTCATATTCCTGAAACCACCCTTCCTCGGGATGCTGCCAGGAAAGGGCGACGGAAACACGATCTTCGGCCAGGCGCCGCTGCCTGTCGTCTCCTGTGATCTGGAAAACAGTATAAGCTGCCAGTGCGGCAAGAGCCTGGTGGTTTGAAAGCTTTCCCGCCTCATTGCGCCTTTCCAGTGTGGCGCATCGTCTTCTGAAAAAATCCACGGGTTCTTCGTCCTGGATTTCCAGGAGGCGGTAAGCCTCCGCACAGGCGTAGGTCGAAAAGACCATGGCCCCCATGGCCCTTTCGTAGGGGAAATAGTCGTCACAGGTGCCGTCTTTCCGGGAAGCCTTCATGGCAAAGTGGATGCCGGCCAGGGCGATGTCGCGCATCCTCTTCCACCCCTGGTATTTGTTTCCAGGGTAGGGGTTCGTATAAAGAAGCGCAAAGGGAAGAACGAATTCCTGGCTCATCCCGCATGGAAAATCCAACGTGCGGTAATGCCAGTATTCACGGTCAAAGCATCCGTAAGTGGGGCTGAAGGGGTTGCGGTCCACCAGGTGCGTCAGAAGAGGAATGTACGAGAGCGCGAGCTGTGCAAAGAGATTCCTGGAAGGAGGTTGCCTGGGATCATCGTGCCATGGCAGGTTCATATCGTTTCCTGTGTCCTGGAGGGTTCTTTTGCCGATATTCACGGCGCGGATTATATACTCCGATGGTTTTTCGTGCAGTCAATAATCAGAGGCGGAAAGATTTTTCCCTTGAACCTGCCCCTGTGAGCCGATATTAGACATGGATCGAGTCCAATATAGAAGAACCCTTTGACGGTTGCAGTCCCTTTTTCAGGAGGAGCGGCGATGAGAAAGCGTGTTTGTGCGTGGGTGATGCTTACCTGTATTCTGACGTGTGCCTGGACCTTGCAGCCGGGAGTCGCACAGGCCGCAGATGAGCCGTTCATCTTTGGACTGCTGCTCGTGGGACCTTACAATGATCATGGGTGGAGCCAGGCGCACTATGAAGGCGCCCTGGAGATTGAAAAAAAGCTGCCCGGTACCAAGATGATCTACATCGATAAGGTCAACCCCGCCGACCGGGCAGGGGTCACCATCCCCCAGCTGGTGGACGATCTGGTCTCCAAGGGCGCCAAGCTCGTCATTGCCAATTCCGACGACATGAAAGACGGCATCCTGGAGGCGGCCTTACAGCATCCGGATGTTTATTTCATCCATGTCTCGGGGGACGACGTACTCTCGGGCAAGGCTCCCAAGAACCTCTCCAACCTCATGGGACGCATGGAATACGGCAAAATGATGGCTGGCTTTGCTGCCGCTCTCACGACCCGGACGGGGAAAATCGGCTACCTGGGGCCTCTCATCAATGAAGAAACGCGGCGACTCGCCGTCTCCAGCTATCTCGGCGCCCGCTATGCCTGGGAAAAAGTCCTCAAGAAGCCCGCGGGGGATCTGAAATTCCAGGTTACCTGGATCGGTTTCTGGTTCAACATTCCCGGAGTCACGGCCGATCCCACACAGGTCATGCAGCGCTTTTTCGATTCCGGGTATGATGTCGTCATTTCCGGCATCGATACGCCCGAAGCCGTCGTCATGGCCCGCCAGAAAAAGCAGCAGGGACAGCAGGTCTGGGCCGTTCCCTACGATTACAAGGGCACCTGTGCAGGCGCGGAAGACGTGTGCCTGGCCGTGCCCTACTACAACTGGGCTCCCGGATACGAGTCCCTCATCCGCTCGGCC
>DAIQOB010000415.1:0-3071 GCA_036788075.1 Syntrophobacteraceae bacterium | reverse complement strand
AACCAGCATGATCAGTACCGGTACATATTAACTCATGGCTGATCTTCTCTCTCCATATCTGTCCTGCGTTTACCCTTACACCCTTCCCCCATCTCCCACAGACCGCGAACCTTCCCGTCGGCAACAGACGGAACTCACCCCCTCCGCTCTGAAGCAGTTTTCAGCTTATCATACTGCCGCTCAACCACCGGGCTTCGCGGAAACGACAATTTGTGTTTTTTGGAGCATTTGGATCTTGATGTTGCGCTGGACCGGCAGCATTCCTCTCGTGTCGAGGGAAATGCCTTCAATAGTGACCACTCTTTCAAGGAGCGCGAGTGATTTTTTTCTCGATGTAGTTCGTTAGCAAGTTCCGACCTGCTTGTCAAGGACAACATAACGGCCCGACGAAGCGCTTCACGGCATCTTCACCCCCTTTATCCACCTTAACCCTTTACTGTTCACCATCCGACCTGATAAAAGCCTATGGAAAAAAGATTCCCATCGAGAATTCAATGCATATTGACTGAGGAAATGAGCACCCATGACTCTTGTAGCCATTGTCGGAAGACCCAATGTGGGAAAATCCACTTTGTTCAACCGCATCAGCAGAAAAACCCGTGCCCTGGTGGACGATTTGCCGGGCGTCACCCGCGACCGCAATTACGCCCAGATCCAGTGGGATGGAAAGTCCTTCGCCTTCATCGACACGGGCGGATATGTGAGCCTCAACAGCTCCTTCATTGAAAAGCAGGCCAGGGAGCAGGTGCTGCTGGCCCTGGAGGAAGCGGACATCATCCTCTTCGTGGCCGACGCCAAGACGGGACTGCATCCCGAGGACGTTCTCCTGGTGGACATTTTACGCCGGACTTCCAAACCCATTCTTTATGCCGTCAACAAGATCGACGGCCCGGAGCAGACGCGGCACATGGCCGAATTCTACGAACTGGGCATCGATCGCCTCTATCCCATCAGCTCCGCCCATGGCTTTGGAATCGGGGAACTCATGACGGACCTGGCGGAACTGGTCCCCGCTTCCCCCGAAGAGGAGGATGTCGAAGAGTCGGGTGAAATCCGCATTTCCATCGTGGGACGGCCGAACGTCGGGAAATCCACCCTCGTCAACCAGATTCTCGGGACACAGAGGGTCATCGTCAGTCCCATTCCGGGCACCACCCGCGATGCGGTGGACACCACCTTCGAACGCCATGGGCAGCACTTCGTGCTCATCGATACCGCCGGAATCCGGCGCAAGGGCAGGACCAGGGAAAAGCTGGAGAAGATCAGTATCATCAAGGCATTGCAAAGCATCGACCGCAGTCATATCGCCCTCATCGTTCTAGACGCCATCGAGGGCATCACCGACCAGGACCTGCACATTGCCGGGTACATCCAGGATCGGGCACGGGGCTGCATCATCGGCATCAACAAATGGGATGCGGTGGACAACGACCCCAAGCGCACGCGCCAATTCCTGGCGGAGGTCCGGGAACGCTTCCGATTTTTTCCCTTCGCTCCCATCCTGACGTTTTCAGCCCTGACGGGAAAAAAGGTCGGCAAAATCCTTCCCACGGTTTCGGACGTTTTCCGCCAGTACAACGAACGGATCACCACCGGCATCGTCAACCGCGCTCTCGAACAGTCCCTCCAGCGTCATGAACCGCCCATGGTGGGAGGACGCCGCCTCAAATTTTATTATGCCACACAGGCCTCCGTTCGTCCGCCCACCTTCATTCTGTTCTGCAACTACCCCGACCTGGTTCATTTCTCCTACGAACGCTTCCTCGTCAACCAGTTTCGTGAAGCTTTCCACCTGGACAAAACCCCTATCCGGCTTCTCTTCCGAGGCCGGCAGCGAGGAAGCCGAGACGAATGAACTACTACCTGCGTCAGCCGCCATCGCGCAAGAAATGGCCCGGGTGGAGGATCACCGTCGGACTGCTCCTGCTGGCAGCACTTTCCTCCGGTGTGTACTTCTGGATGGGCCGCAGTGCAACACGGTCGGAGGAGGCAGGAGCGGCCCCGGAGAGCGCTTCCACCTCTGTCCGCTATCCGGCCATTGGGGTCCTGGCCCCCCTTTCGGGTCCCATGAAACGGGAGGGTGAATCCTTCCGCCAGGGTGTGGAATTGGCATGGAAAGAGCTCCAGGACCAGGGACTCCAGGGGGAGATGCTCTTTCGGGACAGTGGAAAGGGTGAGGAGGAGGCCCTTCTGCTCGTTCAACAGATCCTCTCCGATCCCAGGGTGGCGGTCCTCATGGTCCACATGCCCATGACCGTCCTGTCCCGGGTCCTACCGGAATGCCGGAAGAAAAGAGTCCTTCTGGTGGCACCCGCAAGCTCCCACGAAGAGCTTGCCCGGAGTCCCTGGGGGTTTCCGTTCATTGCCTCCGACAGGAGCGAGGGATTCCAGGCGTCCGGTATTGCCAAAGACCTGGCAAAGGGAGCGAAGATTGCCCTGCTTCATGAGCCGGGTCCCTACGGAGATCTGCTTTTGAAGGGATTCCAGGAAGGTGCGGCCGAACATTCCACAAGCTATGAAGCGATTCCATGCCAGGCTGACGCGGCAGCCCTCGCCGCCACCCTCTCGGAAAAACTGCCGCCCGAAACCCCTCTTGTCTTCCTGGCGGGGTCTCCTCTGTGGGGGGTAACCGTAGCCGAAGCTCTCTCGGAATTGAACTTCAAGGGACGTCTGCTCCTCCCCCAGACCTACGGCAAAATGACCCTGGAAGACCTGGCGGATCTTTTCCCCGATCGCCTCTACGCCATGCGGCCACTACCCCCCGCCGCCGGTCATGCGGCCATGGACACGTTGCACAAGGCCTTCGTGAGAGCCTATTGGAAAAAACCCGACGATCTGGCCATTCTGGCCTATGACGCCATGAACTGGGTGGGCAGTGCGCTGAAAACCGGTGCAGCGAGCCGTGAAGAGCTTCGAGAGCGTCTCCGCTCCGGCACCCGGGGCGACGCCCCGTATGCAGGCGCCGGCGGCGAAGTCTTTTTCGACGCCGCAGGAGTGCTTCAACGTCGCATGCAGCTGACACTCTACCGGAACGGTAGCTTTGAACCAGCCCCCGCGTCTCCATGACGTTC
>DAIQOB010000414.1:0-3094 GCA_036788075.1 Syntrophobacteraceae bacterium | reverse complement strand
CCTGTCCAGGAAACGGTCGGCCGGGCTCTCTGGGTGCAAATGCAGGCCGGGATCCTTTCTCGACACAGCCGTGTCGGATATGGAAGCCCGGCCTGCGTTTTTGTGTGAGGGGATTGACCGACGTTCAGAGCAGCATGGCTGCTGTTACAGGAATTCTTCGATCCCCAGCTCTTTCGCCCGCCTTCGGACGCGCTCCACGATCTCCGGGTCCATGACGATGTCGTCGGGCCACGGGCGGTCGTGGTCGTCTTCACGCCCCTTCTTGGTGGCGTCGATGACGATGCGGTTGTCATACTGAATGAGATCGCGTTTGGGGTCAACGTTGTTGAACACCTTCCACAGGACCAGGGAAGCGTCCTTGAGGTCGATGTTGTGATCATAGAGCACCAAGATGGAGAAGGCTTCGAGGTCCCTTTGGTCGAAAAGGCGCTCGGCGAGTTTTCGGCCCGTCGTCTTGCCGTCCTTGTGGAGGTTCAGGAGGAGCAGGCGGTTGCGGACATTCAGATCGGGGACATAAAAGGACGTCAATAGATCCGAAACATTGCGGAGAGCGTCTTCGATCTTCCCGGCGGGCGGCAGGAGCGACGGCGGGGGTGGCTCCGGGCGATTCCGTTCGCCTTCCAGGCGGTGCGTGGCATCGATGCCGAGCTTGCCGCCGAAGAGGGCTTCAGGGGCGCTGTGATCCAGCACATCCAGGATTCCTTCAGAGATGTAGAGATCCGTTCTGAGATCGACTTCGTTCAAAATCGTTTCCAAAACCCTCCGCGGGTGCTTGAAATCCACGTCGGGGTCTACCAAAACCACGGCCTTGCAGAAGCTCATCTGCCCCTGCCCCCAAATGGCGCTCATGATGCGCCGGGCATGACCCGGATATTCCTTCTGCATGGAGATGACGGTGATGTTGTGAAACACCCCTTCCCAGGGCATCCAGAAATCCCGTATTTCGGGCAGGACCGTGTTCAGCAGCGGCAGGAAGATGCGTTCGGTGGCTTTGGCCAGGTAGCAGTCTTCCATGGGCGGCCGGCCGACGATGGTGGCGGAATAGACGGGCCGACGGCGATGGGTGAGGGCCGTCACGTGGAAGACGGGGTATTCCCCCACAAGGGAATAATATCCAGTATGGTCTCCAAAGGGCCCTTCCAGGCGGAGTTCATCGGGTTCCACGTAGCCTTCGAGGACAAATTCCGCTTCGGCCGGGACTTCCAGGTCCACCGTCAGGCAGCGTACCATGGGGACGGGTTTGCGGCGTATGAAGCCGGCCAGCATCATTTCGTCCACTCCCCGCGGCAAGGGAGCTGTGGCGGCATACGTGACGGCGGGGTCCGTGCCGATGGCGACAGCTACGGGCATGCGCTTTCGGGCTTTCCGATATTCATGGAAATAGTGGGAGCCGTCTTTGTGGATGTGCCAGTGCATGCCCGTCGTGTACCGGTCGAAAACCTGGAGCCGGTACATCCCGGCATTGCGCCTGCCCGTCAGAAGGCTGCGCGTGATGACGACGGGCAGGGTGACGAAGGGACCCCCGTCCTGAGGCCAGCAGGTGAGGACGGGGAGGAGGGATAAATCCACCTCGTCTCCCCGGTAGACGATTTCCTGGCAAGGCGCGCACTTGAGCTTCCGCGGCAGGAAGCGCAGAAAGTCGAGGCCCATGGGCATCAGCCGCATGACATCCTTCAAGGTCTTGGGCGGCTCCACTTCCACGAACTGGCGCACCCTGGCGGAGAGCGTATCCAGGTCCGGGACTCCAAAGGCCATACAGATCCGGCGGTCACTGCCGAAGGCATTGGTGAGGACGGGGAAGGGGGATTCAAGGACGTGCTCGAAAAGCAGCGCTTGACCCCCTCCAGGGCTTTTGGAGGCGAGATCGGTAATTTGGGTAATCTCAAGGTCTTTGGAGACGGGGGCTTGGATGCGCTTGAGCTCCCCCGCTTTTTCCAGCGCAGCAATGAATTCCTGAAGGTTTTTGTAAGCAGTTTCCATAATGATTGGACCCCCTTATTGGATGGCGGAACCCTGGGAACGGGGACAAAACACAAGAGAATGATGGGCTGCCGGTTTCTTCGCCCTGGAATCCACCGAAGGAACACCGGCAGAGATTCACAGCTCAGGAATACCAGGTGTCGGCCAGGACGGCCAGGAACAGGAGAACCGAAATGGCGCTGTTGACGTGAAAGAAGGCGAGGTCGATTTTTTCGAGGCGATCGGGTCTTACCAGGCGGTGCTCGAGCACCAGCAGAAGACTGATGACGGCCAGGAATGCCAGGTAGATGGAGCTCAAATCAAATGCGAAATAGACGGCGAGCAGGAAGAAAAAGGTTGCCAGGTGCAGTCCTGCGGCAACCTGGAAAGCGCGATGGACACCCCAGCGGGACGGGATGGAAAAGAGGTTTTGCTCCCGGTCGAAATCCACATCCTGGCAGGCATAGAGGATGTCAAATCCCGCAATGTAGGTCATGAGGGCCAGGGAGAGGAATACGATTCCAAAGGACCATGTGCCGGTGATGGCGATCCAGGTTGCCAGGGGTGACAGGCCGATGGCAAAGCCGAGGAAAAGGTGTGAAAATGAGGTGAAGCGCTTGGTGTAGGAATAAAAAAACAGCACGAAAAGCAGTGGCAGAGAGAGCTTCAGGCAGAGGGGACCCAGGAGGGCGGCGAACACGATGAACAGGCCCGAGGAAACGGCGATGAAAATGAGAACGGATCGCTTGTCGATCTTTCCCGCCGTAAGAGGTCGATCGACCGTGCGCGGGTTGCGGCGGTCGTATTCGTAGTCGGCAAATCGGTTGAAGCCCATGGCGGCGGAACGGGCCGCAGCCATGGCGAGTACGATGCACCCCAAAGTGAGCCATGAAACCGGATGCTGACGGTTGGCCAGGAGGACGGCGGCCAGGGCAAAGGGAAGGGCAAATATGGTGTGACTGAATTTGATCAGCCGGCCATAAGTCTGGACCCGCTCCAACCACATGGATTCCTCCTCGTACCTTTCGACTTTTGACTGTGCCACTGAGAACGCCTCCCCGGGATGGGAAATGCTGTTGACTGAATCAACTTTCGTCAATCCGGCGAAAGCCGGAATCCAGGAAAATAAAGACTT
>DAIQOB010000413.1:0-3133 GCA_036788075.1 Syntrophobacteraceae bacterium | reverse complement strand
ACGATGGCGCGCTTCCGAATGGCATCAAAGGCAAAGAGAGCGAATGTCCCAACAGCGACAGCGCACAACTCACCCTTTCCATTGCGAAGAGAGCTCTCCATCAGGGCTTCCCGTTCACCGTGCATTGCTTTGACACCGGCTTCAAGGGTCAGCTCTTCCTCCACATGGACCGGCTTCAGAAAATCGACGGTGATGGACCGGGTCAGGGACATTCTTTTCAAGAGACGGACAGCGGCCCAGCCCATGATTTCATCCAGCATGGTCGAAATGACGCCTCCGTGGACCAGGTTGCTCCAGCCACTCAAATGCTTCGGGACCCTGGGCCACGACAGAACCTTCTCTCCATCTGTGAAGAATGTCATCCTTAGGCCCGAGGGGTGATTTTGACCACACGCAAAACAATTGTCACTGGTTCGGCTGGGAAGGCGCCTGTAAGAATCCTGCCCCATGAGCTCTACTCCTCCGGTCCATGTTGCTGAATGAACCAACTTCCGTCATTCCGGCGAAAGCCGGAATCCAGGAAAACGAAGACTTTCTGGATCCCGGTCGGGGTGACGTTAAGTCAACAGCATTGACTCCTCCGGTGCCCCGTTGGGCGATGTTTGCAGGTGGGAAGATCGCTTCATCTCAATTTCCATCTCAATCTCCCTCGAACGTCTCGCCGCTCCTGAGAGCCAGAAGCATGCGATTCATCCGGTCTTCCACGAGAGCGGTAATATCCGCGAGCGCTTTCAAGGAAGTTAGCAGTTTGCTGAGTTGCTGCCTGTGCTTGATTTTTAGCTCCGGATGGTCGAGGAGGTGCAAAACCTCTTCGAGGAAGCTAAGATTGGCCCTCGAGAACTCGGTATAGGCCAGTCTCGGCCACAGGGCTCGCAGGTCGTCCGGGATATGGCGGAGCTTTTGGGCGTATTCTTCCTCGCCCACAATCTCGATCGCCCTTTCCAAATGCTTCAAATGCTGCAGGACTTCGTCTTTGTGTGCATCCCAGGCCCGGCTTTCGGCCAGGAGACGGTGCCACTTGGGCCGAATTTTGTTGTCGAGCCAAGCCCTTCCATGTTGAGGCAGGAAAAAGACGTTGGCTACGACCATCTGCTCGGCCAAAAGCTCTTCACTCAGGCGCAGCAGCTCTTTTTGATCCTGGAGTTCGGACTGCTTCATGAGGATCAGCTCCCCAAGTCGCAGGAGAAGGGTGCTCTTGTCTTCCTCGTCTGACAGGATCTTGCGCAATTCCATTTCCCACTGCTCACGCAGGAAGCTCATGACCGAATTGATGGCTGGAAAAACAAATCCGATTTTGATCAATGAATTGCGAAGCTCATGAGCCACGGCGTTGCAGGCTTCGAGACGCTGGCGGGAGAGCTCCCGGCGCGCCGCCTCCGCCTGTTTGCGCTCCGTGATATCTTCGAAAATACCGACGGCTCCCACAGGCGCGCCGTCGTCCGCCGTGATTCGGCTGTAAAGGACTCTCAACGGGATGAGCTTATCACTGACGATGGAGCGATACTCCCCTTCATACTGGCCGATTTCTCCCGATAAGGCTTTGACAACGGCTGCATGCATGGCCTCGTCCCTCAACGATTGAAGCATATTGAGGCCGATGACTTTCTCTTTGGTTCCTCCAGTGATCT
The DNA here is from genome assembly GCA_036788075.1 of Syntrophobacteraceae bacterium. Classification (GTDB taxonomy): domain Bacteria; phylum Desulfobacterota; class Syntrophobacteria; order Syntrophobacterales; family Syntrophobacteraceae; genus Desulforhabdus. Next base: position 1,505 of record DAIQOB010000413.1, on the reverse strand, counting down.
TGGAAAATTGCTTGTTGCAGCTGACAATATTCCCTTTCTGGTCGAAATGGAGGATACCGAGTGGAGAATGTTCGAAGATCACCCGATAGCGCTCTTCACTCTCCCGGAGTGCATCCTCGGCCAGCTTGCGGTCGGTGATGTCTTCCCAGATCCCCACGGTCCCCAGGAGCTTTCCTTCGTCGGTGGCGACTCGGCTGTAGAGAACCCGAAGGGGAGTGACTTTATCGCCCGTGGCGGAGCGATAATTTCCTTCATAAGTGCCGATTCTTCCAGACACTGCTTTGACGAACGCCGCAAGCATGTCGGGGTCCTTGATGGATTGGAACATGTTGAACCCGATGACCTTCTCCCTGGAGGCTCCGACGATGTTCAGGAATTGCCTGTTGCAGCTGACCACGTTGCCGTCGGGATCAAAGTGGGTGATTCCCAGGGGAGAGCGCTCAAAGATCACGCGGTATCGCTCTTCGCTCTCCTGGAGTGCTTTTGCCGCTTCCCTGCTCTGGGTGAGATCCCGGATAAGCCAGTACAGAGCGATCCCCTGCCCCTCAGTCTCATGGATTATCCTGACGGTGAAGGATGCCGGGAATCCCCTGACGTCGGAAGTCAGGAGGGATTCCTCCCATGCATGAACTTCCTGCTGAGCCTGCAACTGCCTGAGTCGTTTGTTGAATTCGTCGCGATTCTTTTTCGGCAGGAAGGAATCCAGAGGTTTCCCCTCCAGAGGTTCATCGACGGCTTTGAATAACGCCAGTGCAGCCTGGTTGGCTTCCCGGATGACGCCGTCGGTATGGGAAACAATGCAGGCGTCCGGAATGAGCTCAAAGAGGCGGCGATACTTTTCAGCCCCAACCTCTGTGGCCAGGCAGCAGGCCGACAACTCTTCATTCTTTCGTCGGAGTTCCTCGTTTGCGGCTTCCAATTCCTCCAAAGCGGCCCGGTAATCCTCCATGGTTTGCGGCGGCGAATTCCCCATTGTCGTCTGGACCTCCATTCTCGCGATGTGAAGCAAAAAGTCGGTCAAACTGAAAAGTGACTGTTTTCCCTGTGTACTCCTCTAAATTGCCGATATCCCGACGCTCCCGGGCAGGATGGGCTGTAGGGAACGTCGGTTGTCTATACATAAGTTCGCGTCAGTAGGAATTGAACATTCAGTGAAGTATATGCCGGCGGGCAATGAGACGTACAAACATTCTACACGCTTCTTTGCGGTTTGTCGCCGGGATTCGATGCAGGATGGAGAGGAGATTCGGGGCGCTCATCGGAGCCAGCGAGCGTTCTCAGGGGATATGTTGCGCCGGGAACAGGGGCATACCGAGAGGTTGCCTGCAGGCCGGTATTTTGTCGTGTGGCAGGTCGTCATTCCGGCCAAAGCCGGCACCCGGCATTTCTTCCGGATTCCAGGGCAGGCCCGGAATGACGACCTCCGTATATCGGTTACTTCGTCGCGTGGAGGAGTACTTAAGTACCTGAGCATATATTTCTTAACATTTTGTCTTGCTGTCCGT
>DAIQOB010000412.1:0-3146 GCA_036788075.1 Syntrophobacteraceae bacterium | reverse complement strand
GGCGAAAATCGGACTCATGGGGCCCATGACTGGCTCGTGGGCCAGTGAAGGCGCTGAAATGAAGCAGGTCCTCGATCTCCTGGCGGAAGAATACAACGCCAAAGGGGGAGTTCTGGGCGCCAAGATCGAGGTCGTGAGCGAAGACGATGGGGGAGACCCCCGCACGGCGGCGTTGGCTGCTCAAAGATTATCGACCCAGGGCATCGCCGCTGTCATCGGAACTTATGGTTCTGCAGTGACGGAAGCAACTCAAAACATCTATAACGAAGCCAAGATCATTCAGGTGGCCAACGGCTCCACCGCCATCCGCCTGTCGGAAAAGGGACTCAAGTACTTTTTCCGCACCTGCCCCCGCGACGATGAACAGGCGAAAGTGGCGGCTCAGACCATTCAAAAGCTTGGAGTAAAAAAGCTCGCCATCCTGCACGACAACAGCACGTATGCCAAGGGACTCGCCGACGAGACCAAGGCCCTGCTGGATGGAGTTAAAGACCTGAAAATCGTTTTCTTCGATGCTTTGACGCCCAAGGAGCAAGACTACACCGCCATTCTCACCAAGCTGAAGGAAACTCAGCCCGACCTGGTTTTCTTCACGGGCTACTATGGAGAAGCGGGGCTCATGCTGAAGCAAAAGAAAGAAATGAACTGGAATGTCGGGTTCATGGGCGGAGATGCCACCAACAACCCCGACCTGGTGAAGATTGCCGGGAACGATGCCGCAGAAGGGTTCTACTTCCTGAGCGCCCCTCTGCCCAAAGATCTTCCCTCAGAAGAGGCGAAGGCTTTTCTCGCGGGTTTCACCAAGAAATACGGACACCCGCCCAACTCCATCTATCCTGTTCTGGCGGGCGACGGTTTCCGCGTGGTTGTTCATGCCATGGAACAGACGAAGTCCACGGACCCCGACAAAATCGCCGATTATCTGCACAAGGATTTGAAGGACTTTCCCGGCTTGACGGGAAAAATTTCCTTCAATGAAAAGGGGGACCGAGTGGGTGAAGTCTACCGTGTCTACAAAGTCAACAAAGAGGGACAGTTCATTCTGCAGCCCTAGAAAGGAATGCCGTCTCAATCCCTTTCTTGCGGCCGGCTGATGGTCCTCGGGGTGGGTTGGCGCCGCATAACCCACCCTGTTGCTTTTTTTCCTTCACCTTTTGAATCGAATCGTACCTGGGCACAAACCATTTATGGATCAATTCTTTCAACAACTGACAAACGGCCTGGCGGTGGGGAGCATTTACGCTCTCATTGCCCTGGGCTACACAATGGTCTACGGCGTGCTCAAGTTGATCAACTTCGCTCACAGCGATCTATTCACTCTTGGGGCCTACCTGGGTTTGACGCTTCTCACTTCGATGAGCCTCACCGACCGTCTGGGCCCCGTCTGGGGAGTCCTCATTCTCGCCGTCATGGTCATGGGGTTCGTGGCGCTGGCGGGAGCGCTCCTGGACCGAGTGGCCTACCGCCCCCTGAGGGAGTCGCCGCGACTCTCCGCCGTGGTGTCCGCTCTGGGTGCATCCATTTTTCTGCAGAATACCGTGATGCTCGTTTATGGAGCCCGCCTCCTGGTTTACCCCTCCAATATCCTGCCCAAAACCGTCCTCCACCTGTTTGGTCTCGATATTCCCCTCGTGCGCATCCTGGTGCTCTGCGTCTCCCTCATCATGATGACGGGACTCTACCTGTTCATCCAGAAAACGAGGATTGGAACCGCCATACGCGCTGCGGCCATCGACCAGGGAGCCGCACGCCTCATGGGAATCGATGTCAACCGCGTCATCCTTCTGGTTTTCATGCTCGGGCCGAGCCTGGGGGGGGCGGCGGGCTTGATGGTCGGCCTTTACTATGGGCAGGTGAATTTCACCATGGGATGGGGGTACGGATTGAAAGCCTTCACCGCCGCCATTTTGGGGGGCATCGGCAATATTCCCGGCGCCATGGTGGGAGGAATCCTTCTGGGAGTCATTGAAGCCATGGGAGCCGCCTATCTTTCCTTTGCCTGGAAGGACGCCATCGCCTTCCTGGTCCTTATTTTAATCCTCATTGTCCGGCCCACCGGGCTCCTGGGGGAGCGAGTGGCGGAAAAGGTATGAGCATCCATAGAAAAAACGTGTTCGGTGCCGTCTTCCTGGCAATTCTGGCGCTGCTGCCGCTTTTCCTGAATTCCTACTGGGTGGACGTACTCAACAGCATCGGCATCTATGCCATTCTCGGACTCAGCTTGAACCTCATCGTGGGGCACTCGGGCCTCTTCAACCTGGGGCACGCTGCGTTTTACGCCGTCGGTGCCTACACGGCAGCCATCCTCAATACTCATTTTCATATTCCCGTCCTGTGGCTGCTTCCCCTCTGCGCCCTCACGGCAGGTCTTTTTGCACTGGTCATCGCCCGTCCCATCATCCACCTGAGAGGGGATTACCTGTGCATTGTCACCATCGGAATCGGTGAAATCGTTCGCATCGCACTCATCAACAATATTTTCGGCATCACAGGTGGAGCCAACGGCATCTTCGGGATCTCCCGCCCCTCGATCCTGGGATTGACCCTCCGCACCCCGACACATTTTTTTTATCTCATTCTCGTTTTTACGCTATTGACGATCTTTTTGTTTCATCTCCTGGAATACTCACGCTTCGGCCGTGCCCTCAATTTTCTGAGGGAAGATGAAGTCGCTGCCGAAGGAAGCGGCATCAACACCGCCCATTATAAGCTGGCTGCTTTTGTGCTGGGCGCGGCCTGGGCGGGGATGGTGGGCAACATTTATGCGGCCAAAATGACCATCATCTCACCTGAATCCTTCACTTTCTGGGAATCCGTTCTCATGTTCGCCATCGTCATCCTGGGCGGCTCGGGCAGCATCTTCGGAGTTTTGCTGGGCGCAGCCCTCATTGTGGGACTTCCTGAGCTGTTTCGTGAATTCGCCAACGCCCGCATGCTCATATTCGGGGCGGCCATGGTGGCCATGATGATTTTCCGCACTCAGGGGATTCTTCCTCCGCGACCCCGCTCCTACGTCCTCCACGAAGCGGTGGAAGGAGAGCGTAAAGCATGAGCCTTCTTTCCATCCAGCGGCTCACCAAGAATTTTGGCGGTCTCACGGCGGTGAACAATGTTTCCTTCGACGTGGAGCAGGGGAGCGTGGTCGG
>DAIQOB010000411.1:0-3177 GCA_036788075.1 Syntrophobacteraceae bacterium | reverse complement strand
GCTGCGGAGCGGGGATCGCATCTTCACGGGAAAAGGAAAGGGGAAGCTCATCCGCAACCATCCCTGGAACCTCATTCCCGCCTATTCACAGCACCTCATCCTGAGGTTTGTGCCGGGTCCCCAGGACGACGAACTGAGCGATGAAGGCGTCCATGCCTTCACCACCGGAACCTACAAGCTGACGGACCGCATGGACCGCATGGGCTGCGCTCTCAAAGGTCCCAGGATCACCCACCGAACAGGGCCGGACATCATTTCCGACGGCATTGCCCCGGGAGCCGTCCAGGTTCCGGGCAACGGGCAGCCCATGATCCTGCTGGCGGATCGCCCCACCACGGGAGGCTATGTAAAAGCAGGAACAGTCATTTCCGCCGATATTCCCCTCATCGCCCAGGCACTGCCGGAAGCTGAAGTCCGCTTCTCCCCGGTGAACCTCATCAAGGCCCGGGAAATCTACATCAAGAAGGAATACGGACTGCGGCGGTACGCCGCTCAGACCGGACTCCGGTGGGAGTGACGCGGATACCATGCCTATCGACATCAATTGCGATATGGGCGAGAGCTTCGGCTCCTATTCCATCGGGGAAGACGAAAAAATCATTCCCTTCATCACGTCGGCCAACATCGCCTGCGGCTACCACGCCGGGGACCCCCTTGTGATGGCCCGGACCGTCTCCCTGGCCAAAGCACATGGCGTCAGCGTCGGCGCCCATCCGGGCTATCCCGACCTCATGGGTTACGGTCGCCGCAAGCTCCAGACCTTCCCGGGAGAGATCAAGGGCTACCTGCTCTACCAGATGGGAGCCCTCAGCGCGTTCACTCGAGCGGCCCGAGTCAAATTACGGCACATGAAGCCGCATGGAGCGCTTTACAACCATGCCGCAGGAGACGAAGCGGCGGCCCAGGAAGTCATCGAGGCTGTGAAGTCCTTTGATCCAGAGCTGTTTCTTTTTACTCTCTCCGGTTCAATCTGTGCTGAAATGGCCGAGGCCTCAGGCCTGCGCGTGGTCCAGGAGGTCTTCCCGGACCGGGGGTACCTTCCGGACGGGCAACTGGCTCCCCGCAGCATGGAGGGCTCCGTCCTCCATGACCAGGACACTGTGCGCCGCCGGGTGGTAAGCCTCATGCGGGAAGGTCGAATCCCTGCGGTGAACGGGGCAGAAATCCCGCTTCGGGCGGACACCCTCTGTATCCATGGTGACACACCCGGAGCCTGGCTTTTGGCCAAAGCCATTCGCGAGGCGCTGGAAGTGTCAGGAATCCGCGTTGCGCCACCCGGAGACTGGTGAAACCATCCTGAAGGGCTTGGCAGATGATCTTCTTCCTGCCTCACCGCAGCCTGTCAAAACAGCTCTTTGAAGAAGGCTTTCATGGCCTCCCAGGAGCGCTTGTCGGCCTTTTCGTTGTAAGCCACACCGGTGGAAGCGTCCGTGCCGGAGCCAGGGTTGGTGAAGCTGTGTACCGCACCTCCATAGTAGATCATCTGCCAGTCCACAGCGGCTTTGCGCATTTCGTCCTGAAATGCCGCCACTTCCGCAGGCGGCACATGGGGATCGTCGGCGCCGTGCAGGACCAGGACCTTGCCCTTGATGTTCTTCGCATCCGCAGGCTGAGGCGTCCCCAGGCCCCCATGGAAGCTCACAACTCCGGCCACATCAGCGCCGCTGCGGGCGAGCTCGAGCACGGTCGTCCCCCCAAAGCAGTAGCCGATGGCGGCGATGCGTGCAGGATCGACAAGGGGCTGCTTCCGGAGCTCATCCAGGCCCGCCTGGGCCCTGGCTCGCATGAGGGGGCGATCCCCCTTGTAGATTCCTGACAGTTTGGCAGCCTCTTCGGGCGTTTTTGCCCGCACACCCTTGCCATACATATCCAGGGCGAAGGCCACATATCCCATCCCCGCCAGCTGCTCGGCCCGCTTCATGGCATAATCGCCGAGTCCCATCCATTCATGGACCACCAGGACACCCGGGCGCGGCCCTTTGACAGCATCATCATAGGCCAGGTAACCCTCCAGGAGTGTCTCTCCGTGGCGGTACTGCACCCATTCCGTGTGGACAGCTCCATGCGCGTTGACTGCGGCCAGAAGAATCATTGCCAGTGGAATTGAATATTTCATGATAGACTCCTTCTTTGGGGTTTCTAAGCAAAATTAGGACGTCCCTTGCCCCCTTGCAAGGCGGCAGCAACCATATGAGGTTGAAGGACTCCTGTTGCCAAAGATTTGCAGCCTTGCAACGAATCGGCATATGCGATAATTGCTCAGAAGGTGTCTGAGAAATGAGTCCATTACTCTCAGCATGCACCTTGTTTCGTCATTCCGGCAGTCTTTGAGCCGGAATGGCGAGCAAACGAATTTTCAGACACTTGCTCAGAGAAGATACGATTGCTCCGGGCGTGATGAGCAAACTTTGACGAACCGGGACGCTGAGCAATTGACCCAGGACCTGGACGAGCCGGCACCATGAGGATTCCCCCCAACCCTGAGCTTCAACTGGCCCACGACTTTGTGGAGTACACCGACCGGAATATCTTCCTGACCGGGAAGGCAGGCACCGGCAAAACCACCTTTCTGCACAACCTGAAAAAGAATACCCACAAGCGCATGATCGTAACCGCTCCGACCGGTGTGGCGGCCATCAACGCCGGAGGGGTCACCCTGCATTCATTTTTCCAGTTGCCCTTCGGTCCGTACGTGCCGGGCAGCGAGGCATACGGCCGCCACAACCAGCACAGGTTCAGCAAAGAGAAGATCAATGTTGTGAAAAGCCTGGACCTGCTCGTCATCGATGAGATCAGCATGGTGCGGGCGGATTTGCTCGACGGGGTCGACAGTGTCCTGAGGCGCTATCGGCACAACGATCTGCCCTTCGGCGGCGTTCAGCTTCTCATGATCGGAGACCTGCAGCAGCTCTCCCCCGTCGTCAAGGAAGACGACCGGACCATCCTGCGGGACTTCTATGATTCCATGTACTTCTTCGGCTGCCGCGCCCTCAGCCTTTCGGACTTGGTGGTGATCGAGCTGAAGCACATCTACCGCCAGTCGGACGCACGCTTCATCGACCTTCTGAACCGGGTGCGCGACAATCAGCTTGACCATGCTTCGCTGCAAGAGCTCAACAGCCGCTACCGTAAGGACTTCAGACCCGGCGAAAACGACGGCACTATCACATTGAGCAC
>DAIQOB010000410.1:0-3188 GCA_036788075.1 Syntrophobacteraceae bacterium | reverse complement strand
GTGGAAGTGTTATGTCATGATGATTTGTCCCCAGTTTGCTGGGAATGCTTGAAAATTTGCTGCTGATCCACCCCCGTAATAATGAGGATCAGAGCGAAGATTCCTCACTGTTGTCGGGGGTGACCCTGAGAAAAACGAGGCAATCCTCCACCCCGTTGCTTGCCCAGTCCATCTCTTGGAACGCCCCGATCGACAACTCCTTCCCATCCAGTTCTACGGCTCGGCATCCTTCCCAGAAATCCGATGTTTGCCCTTTCAGGAAGTCCTCCATCACCCCGCATTCCACGTACAGACCCTTTTGGAGAAAGCCTTTTCCCAGTTCCCGGATGAGCAGATTGAAAAGCTTCATCCGGATCATGATTTCTTCTTCCCGGAGGTGCTCTTCCTCGGACTCGTGAGTGATCTGTGAGCGCATGGCGGCGTAAAAACCGCCCCGACGCAGTGTGGCGCCCACCAGTCCCGGCATGGCTGCCGAAAGTGCTACGATGGAGCCCTCGGCCGGAACGGCGTGGGAGACATCATCCACCGCTTTCCCGTCGATGAAGAGGGTCTGAATCCTTTCCTCCAGGTATTCCGGAGTGATGCCGGGCTGCTGACAGAGGATCGTCCTGAGGCTCATGCCTTTGCGAACCTTGATGCGGAAGCCTCGCTGCAGGAGCTGAAAAAAACAGGGAAACCTGTCCTCCCTGACGGTGAGGCTCAAACGGAACAGATGCGGCTTTTCGACAGCGTTCTCAGCATCCGTTTTCTGCAGTGGAGCGGTATCGGCCATGATGAAATATCCTTTTGGGGGAAACAGTACAAATTATCCTTTGATTGACAATATAATGTAAATACTTATTTTTCCATTGTATTGCCTATATGCGAGGAGAAAATCTCATGAAAATGAAAAAAATATTTGCAACATGTGTCATGGTTCTGGTCATGGCTGCAGCGACCAAGGTTCAATTCAGAGCCGTCGAGCCTCAGGATCCCGTTCGGGGCCCTGCAGTGAGTTCCCCTGCCGTGGAAATCGCTCCCAATGGTGACCGGGTCGGTCATTACCCACCCTATTTCTACCCGGATCATTAGCTGATGAAGGAGGCAGCGATCGTTAATTCAACGCAGGGGGTGTTTAAGGCTTGACGCGCCGCCCGTGTTTTGCCATGAGGTCCGCCACGGCCTTTTTGTGTTCAGGCGTATGATGGCAAATGGCCTGAAAGGCTGCGGAAAGCTCCAGAGCTTCCAGCAGCGTTTTGTCTCGCGCGGCATGGAAAAGTCGTTTGGTCATCCGGAGACTGGTAGAAGGCTGTCGCGCTATTTCCTGAGCGATCTCCATGCAGCGATCCATCAGCCCTTCAGGCGAGGTGACTTCGCTCACCAACCCGATGCGAAGCGCCTCCTCTGCATCTATGATGCGGCAGGTGAAGGCAAGCTCGCAGGCCTTGGAAAACCCCACGATGCGCGGCAGGAAAAAGGCGCCGCCGTCTCCGGGAACGAGGCCCAGGGAGGCAAATATTTCACCGAAGCGGGCTTTGCTGTCGGCGATGCGCAGATCACACATGCATGCGAGATCGCAGCCGGCGCCGATGGCCGGACCATTTACGGCGGCAATGGTGGGAACCTCCATCTGGGTCAGGGCGAGAGGGACCTGCTGAATTCCCCGCCGGTAGTTATCCCGTATCTGAGCCGGGCTTCCGGAGAACATCCCTTCCTGCTTGTCCATGTCCTTGATGTTGCCTCCGCCCGAGAACGCAGGCCCCGCTCCTGTCAGGATGAGGACGGAAACGGATGGGTCGTTGTCCACAACCCGGCAGGCATCCACGATCTCTTCCACCGTTTGGCGGCCGGTGAGGGCATTGCGAATGTCGGGCCGGTTGAGAGTAAGAATGGCGATGGGCCCTTTTTGTTCCAGGTGGATATCCCGATAAGGCATGTCGTGACTCCTGACGGTGAAGGGGTGCTATGCGACGGGTTCCATGTCCTCGTCCAGGTATTGCTTGGCAAGGTCAATATACAGCTGTTTTCCCCATTTCCAAAATTCTTCGTCTTTGGAGGTGATGTCCCGGACGATTTGTGCCGGATTGCCTGCGACAACGACTTTGGAAGGAATGATCTGTTTCAATTTGACGACGCTTCCTTCCGCGACGATGGAGCCTTCTCCGATTTCAGACCAGATGCTGAGTATGGAGCCCATCCCGATAACGGCCCCACGATCGATGGATTTTCCATGAACCACAGCGCCATGGCCGATGGTCACCCTGTCGCCGATCCGGTTCAATTCACCCGGAGGCGCATGAACGATGACGCCCTCTTCGACGGCCGTGCCGTCCCCGATTTCGATTCTGCCGTAGTCCCCCCTCAGGATGGCTCCGTGTCCGATGTAGCAGTTCTTCCCAATAACGACATCGCCGATGACTCTCGCGAGATCGCTCACATAGCTGCCTTCTCCTACTGCCGGACGTTTGCCGGCGAATTTGTAAAGCATGAAAAATCCTTTCTCAAGGGACGTCTGCGCTGAAGGAATGGCGGTTCATTGCCACGTGCCTTTTCGTCCTGCGTTGTGACCACTCCCGTCATGCCTTTTAAATCCATTTCGCTCATGGGCTCAGGCTTGCGGGACGGTATCGTGAACTTGAGGATCAGTCAAAAAAGTTTATCAGGTCCGCGGCCACCTCGTCGGGTTTTTCCCAGTGGAGCGCATGGCCGGCCGTGTACTCAATGAACCTCGATCCGGTTATTCGCTCCAGGAGATCGTCCTGATCCTTCCTTGTGAAGATGTTGTCTTCATTTCCCCAGAGGATGAGCGTTGGCGCACTGATGTAGGGTAGATCCGGCCGGTTGTCCACCTGGAGCAGGCCTGCCAGGATGCCCTTCCAGACATGGGCTGGCACCTTCAGGCTCTCGGAGATGATCTCCTGCATGAAGGCTTCTGGAACTGGGTTGGAGGGGGTTTGAAATTCCACGACAAAGCCCCGGTCCACCGGATCGCGGAGCGCCTCGATGGAGGGCTTGATCTGGATCAGGGCGTTGTTCTCCTGCATGGACGCAGCCGAACTGATGAGAATGAGCCGTCCCACCCGTTCCGGGTGCTGCGCGGCGAACGACTGAGCCACCAGACTTCCCATGGAGTGGCCCACCAGGTCTACGGTCTCCAGTCCCAGCGCATTCATGAATTGGAGCAGGTCCTCTGTGAAAGCCTCCCGGGT
>DAIQOB010000409.1:0-3205 GCA_036788075.1 Syntrophobacteraceae bacterium | reverse complement strand
TTATTTACTATGAGCTCGTCGATCCCAGAATCCTGGAAGTCATTCGGACCCTGAGCACCGTGGCGACAGATCTGCTGACGGCAAGGAAAACCTTTTGAGATGGGAAGTGTCATCAGTATTCACATGGATGAGATGTTGAGAGCCATCCGCCGCATGGACCCGGAGGAGGCGCTGGAAGGAATCGCCGGGGTACTGAAGGTGCTTTTCTCCACGCTGGGCGATGAGGCGCGCTCCCAATTTCTTTGGGAGCTCATGGGAGAATCCAAGAACGATAAGGTCTCGAGCCTCGTTCACCTCTGACTGGCTGAATGCATGGGCGAAGGTGTCGACCCGACGCAAATGTGCCAGAGATTGGTGGAGAAAGTTGCTCAATCGCGGCAGCTGATGGCCATGACCGACCCGGATCTCCTGGTGCTTTTCGAAGACTGGTTTGAAGAACTGGAGGAGGAGATTGTGTCCCTCCTGAGAACACATGGTCCTCTCGATCCAGCAGAACTGGCGGAAAAAGCAGGCCTCTCCATGAGGGGAGCCACGTTTCTCCTTTCCAAGCTCAAGCGTGAAGGCAAGCTCTAGTGCTCCGTCAAAATAGTTATGCCGGGCAAGACAACACCCCCCTGCCCCCCTCAAGGGGGGAATCAGCGGGGAGTACCCAGCGGAACAAAGTTGACAGAGCTCCAGGACAGATTGGCGAAAGTTTTTATCCCATGCGCGGAGGGCGTAAATACACAAAATCGGCAGACAGGAAGCAAAAAGGAGACACAACCATGCTGAAGGTAAGATTTTTTCTCAATGAGCCGAACGGCAAGCCCTGAAAGAATTTCCTCTCGATGATGCCCAGGTTGGGCGAAAAGTACAAAGACATTGAAATCGAGGTGACCTCCAAACCCATCGCAGAATACCAGAACGATGAATATTTCGAACTGGATCTGCCCGTCGCTCCCGCCGTCATGGTGGGGGATGAGATCGTAGTGGAAGGTTCCAATGTTTCACAGGAGAAGGTCGAAGGGGTGATCTGCCGAAACCTGGGACTGCCCGAGCCCTGCGCTCCAAAGAAGGGCTTTCTCGGCAGAATCTTTGGGCAATGATGGAAGCTCAAGCCAACAAAACCCGCAAAAGATCGGTCATCAAAGCAGCCGTTCTGGTGGCCTTCATTGCTGCGGCCATTGTCACGGCACGTTTCACGCCGCTGAGGGAGCACCTTACCGCCGAAAGGCTGGGGCTTCTTCTGGAAATGGCGGGTCCCTGGGCTCCCGTGGCCTACATTGGCACCTATGCGGCAGGAGTCTGCCTTTTTTTGCCCGGAACGCTTCTCACTGTCGTGGGAGCTGCCCTTTTCGGCCCCTATTTCGGCTTTCTCTACGTGTGGCTGGGAGCGATGCTGGGAGCGACCCTGGCGTTCTTCATCGGGCGCTACCTGGGAAGGGATTTTGCCGCATCCCTCATTGGAGACAGGCTCAGGAAATACGATGAAGCCATCGAGCGCAACGGGTTCGCAACGGTCCTTTACCTCCGCCTCGTCTACTTCCCGTTTACCCCCATGAACTTCGGGATGGGCCTCACCCGGGTCCGCTTCAGAGACTATTTCTTCGGAACCGCATTGGGCATTGTGGTGGGGACCTTCATCTTCACCTTCTTTGTGGGAACGGTCAAAGAGGTCTGGTGGACCCGCCAGTGGAGCGGGCTGCTTTCCTGGAAGGTTTTTTTCTCCCTTGGCCTCTTTATATTCTCCTTTTTTATCCCCAAAATAGTAGAAAAGATCAAGGCATCACAACGGGTGGGCATGGACTGAAATGTGGAGGACTTCGACTTGACGGCCAGTGAAACATCCATACGCCTGGGATTTTTCTTCGGCGTCTTCTTCGTGGTTGCTGTCTGCGAAATCCTGGCACCGCGCCGCCCGCTCACCACATCCAAGGCGGCTCGATGGGGTGCCAACCTCGTCATTGTCGGCCTCAATCCCCTGTCGGTTCGGGCTCTCTTCCCGATTCTCCCCGTGGCGATGGCTCATCTGACGGTTGAGCAGCAATGGGGACTCTTCAGCCATCTCCCCCTCCCCTACGGACTCGAAGTAGTCCTGGGGATACTGGCTCTGGACCTGACCATCTATCTCCAGCATGTCCTCCACCATGCGGTTCCTGCGCTCTGGAGGCTCCACATGGTGCATCACGCGGATCTCGATTATGATGTGACGACGGGCCTGCGCTTCCATCCCCTGGAAATTGTCGTTTCCATGGGCATCAAGCTGTCAATGGTCGCAGCCCTTGGGCCGCCTCCACTGGCCGTGCTCATCTTCGAGGTAGCCCTCAATGCCACTTCCATGTTCAACCACAGCAATATCCATATCCCCCCAGCCGTGGACCGATTCCTGCGGCTCCTCGTGGTGACGCCCGACATGCACCGGGTGCATCACTCGGTGATCCTCCGAGAAACCAACAGCAATTACGGCTTCAATTTCCCCTGGTGGGACAGGCTTCTCGGAACCTACAAGGCTCAGCCCGACAAGGGGCACACGGGCATGATCATCGGCCTCTCCCAATTCCGGGACCCCAAAGCCCTCACCCTGCCGCGACTCCTGGTTCTCCCCTTCTTGGGAGACCCGGGTGGAGTCCCCATCAACCGTCATTGACAAATCAGTCGACAGCAGAACCAGCACTCTTATAGTGAAAATCCCCCTCAATCCCCCTTTGATATTTGATAAAGGGGGAGGCATGGCGTTTCCCCCCTTTGGCAAAGGGGGGCCAGGGGGGATTTTTATCGACGGGGGTGAACACCACTGAATTCATGACCGTTAAATCAACGGCAGCGCCGCCTTCCATGGCGGCGTTGTTGCGTTGTGAGCACGACCCGGACCGCCCTTCCTCCCAGCCCCGTATGGCGCCAGGCAAGAGTCACGCCGCCCTGAGCATGCCCCGCTGCCCGAAATTGTCCTTGAATTTTTGACGATTCATTTTATATAATGACGTCACATTCACAAAAATGAAACAGAACGTCAGAGGAAAGCACTATGAAAGCAAACAAGCTCACCAGGCGGGAAAGAGAGAAGCTGAGGCAGCGCCAGGAAATGCTCGCGGCCGCCTTCGATCTCTTTTCCGAAAAAGGCTATCACAACGTCTCCATGCACGAGATTGCAGGAAGGGCCGAGTTTGCCATCGGCACACTCTACAAATTCTTCCAGAGCAAGGAGGATCTTTATAAGGCCCTTGTG
>DAIQOB010000408.1:0-3219 GCA_036788075.1 Syntrophobacteraceae bacterium | reverse complement strand
CCACGATTTCCGCCGTGTTGAGGTTCCGCCTGAAGCCGAGAGATCCGGTGAGGCAGAACTTGCATCCCAACGCGCACCCCACCTGGCTGGAGACGCACAGAGTGTATCGTGGCGGGTCCGGTATGAGGACGGATTCGATGGCCTGCCCGTCGTGGAGGCCGAAAAGGTACTTCCTGGTGCCGTCGGCCGCTTCCTGCTTTTCCTTCAACTCCAGGGCATGAAGCTCCGTCCCGAATTGCAGCTGAGTCCGAAACATTTTGCTCAGATCGCTGCATTCATCCCAGGAGGAGACACGGCGACCATAAATCTGTTTGAAGAGCTGCCGGGCGCGAAAAGGACGTTCCCCGATGCTCTCCACCCAGCCTTCCAGCTCGGGTAGACTGTAATTTTGGATAAAAACACGTTGGCTGTTCAAAAACGTTAGGCCTTCCTGACCAGGTATTGATCGTGTGTCCGATCCTGTAAAAAAATCTGGTGATAAATTTTGGCGTCGGCGGAATCATACCACTGATAGCCCATTTCCTGGCATGCCTTGCAAGCTTTCCGAGGGATGTGCACGGCGAAAATATGGTAGCCCGTATCCGTTTCGGAATCAATGGAGAGCACCCCGCCGCAGTCGCCGCAGACGCGGAGATTTTCCTTCTGTGTTTCGAGGATGTTGTCCGTATCGTAAAAAATCGAACGCCCACGGGGCACAAAGGGTTTGCCTGCAAGGTATTTCTCCCGGGTCTCGGGTCCCTTCCGCCAGCAGTCCAGCACTTCCTCCACCACCCGTTCGATCTCGCGTCCCGTTTCGCGGGACTGGCGAATTTTTTCAGGCTGGTAATCGGGTTCCCTGACCCTGCTGAAATCCATCTCCGCCAGGGCCATGATGATTCCCACGTTGATGTAGGGAAGGGCGGTTTCAATGGAATACCCGCCCTCCAGCACCGCGATGTCGGGCTTGAGGCGCCGCGTCAGCTCCGCATAACCCTGGGCCGAAAAATTCATGTTGGTGATGGGGTCTGTATAATGGTTGTCCTGCCCCGCTGAATTGACAATGAGCTGAGGCTTGAAATCCTCCAGGATGGGCAGGATGGCATGGTCCAGTGCGTAAAGGAATCCCTCCTCCGAGGTGTTTGGGGGCAGGGGAATGTTGATGGTGGTCCCTGCGGCTGTCGCTCCCCCCATTTCGTAGCAGAATCCTGTTCCCGGGTACAGGGTCCTGCCGTCCTGATGCAGGGAAATGAAAAGCGTATTGGGATCATGCCAGTAAATGTCCTGAGTGCCGTCTCCATGGTGGCAGTCCGTATCCACGATGGCCACTCGGTCGATATTGTAGGTTTCCCGGAGATATTCGATCATGATGGCTTCGATGTTGATATTGCAGAAGCCTCGGGAGCCGTGGACGACCCGCATGGCGTGATGTCCTGGAGGACGCACGAGGGCAAAGCCTCGTTTCACCCGCTTCTCCATGACTTCAATGCCGATGGTTTTGGCCCCTCCCGCACTGATGAGATGGGATTCCGTCAGAACGCTCCATTCATCGGGGGCACAAAAATGGACTCTCCGAATATCCTGGATCGTGGCCATGTCGGGCTTGTATTCCACAATTCCGTCAATGTCGAGGAGTCCCTCCTCAAAAACCTGGTCCTGAGTGTAGAGCAAACGTTCTTCGCGTTCAGGGTGAGTCGGGTCGATAGCCCAGTCGAACGCAGGAAAGAAGACGAGACCTGTCTTGGATACGGTTTTTAGCATGGTGTTGCTCCTCTTAGCGCTCCCCATTGAACCCTGTCCACTTCCCGGACGGCTCTCTGCTGTACTTGCCGGAGTATCAGTTGGCGCCGGGGAGAGGGCAGAAATTGAACAGTCTCTCTGCAATATCACGGAATTCGGGGATGAGTCCGGGCTTGATCTGGACTTTGACGCGGATGTTCTTGCCTGTCGTGTAGAAGTCTCTCACCATGTTGAACTGTAGATCCTCCAGGACCTCCATTTCCAGCTCCGATTCCGACGCACCTTCCTGCAGGCATTTGTCCTTCAACAGCTTAAACGCGAGATCCACGGCCTTTTGCCGGTCGAAGTCCTTCTTCACCTGCTGGTAGTACTGTTCTTCGGGGGCAATGGCAATGCCTCGCTCCGTGTCGGCAAACAGGGTCAATTCGCAGGTGTTCTTGGCCATAGCCGCCCCCAGTGCATTGGCCACGTTCCACTGAGGGACCACATGCACCTGGAAGTCCGTCATGGCTGCCAGCCGGAAAGCGAAGTAAGGTGCAGGTCCTCCCAGGACCAATATCTCCCTGGGTTTGACCTGGTACCCCTCCAGTAGCTCCTGCACCGTATAGACGGGTTTGCTGTTGATGTCGTCGATCATTTTGGCCGCCGCCTCGAGGATCATATTGCAGGCCTGATCAAAGATGCGATTGGCCGTATCCTCCATGGACATGCCGAGCTCCTCCGCCAGGGGTTGAATGCCGCGCCGCGCCGCTTCCACGTCGCCGTTGGAAGCTTTTCCCAGGACAAAAAGCGCGTCGGTGGGTGTGGCGAAAGGGCCTCCATAGGCCATGGCACGTCCCTGGCGGTCCGGGCCGATCTTGAGCTTTCCGTCCACGATGCGGACGGTGCTGTCGCCGCCCAGGCCGATGGAATGGGTTTTCAAGGAACGGATGAGAGTCTTGTATCCTCCCACCTCACTCCCCACGGGATCCAGAAGGGGAACACGGCGGATGAGAACCGCCATATCGGTGGTGGTCCCCCCGATATCCAGCACGAGGGTCTCGTCCGTCTCCGAAGAAAATGGCAAAGATCCCATGACGCTGGCTGCCGGACCAGACAAGATCGTTTGACCTGGAGAGCTCAGGGATGCCTCGAGACTCATGGTCCCACCGTCCGCTTTGAGGATGAAGATGGGGATGTTCAATCCCTTTTTCTGCAGAGAATCCTGTACGGCCTGAAAGAATTTTTTATGCACGGGGTAGACGGAGGCATTGAGATAGGTCGTCGCGATGCGGCGGGGGAAGCTCAGGTTGCCCGAGAGGCGATGTCCCAGGACGATGTTTTCAAAATCGTTCCCCAGTATGTCCCGGATGACGATCTCGTGTTTGGGATTGCGTACGGAAAACTTGCTCACCACTCCCACGTGGTGAACTCCGTCGGACTTGAGGAGTGCAGCGATGGCCTCGATTTCCATGGGGTCGACGGGTTGAATCTCCCGCCCACGGTGATTGATGGAGCCCGAGA
>DAIQOB010000407.1:0-3220 GCA_036788075.1 Syntrophobacteraceae bacterium | reverse complement strand
AGCCGACGAGAAATCATCATCGTGGATGAAACGAAGCTCTCGCCGACGCTGGGGGTGCGCTGGGCCGTCCCGGTGGAAGTCATCGATTTCGGCTGGCGGTCGCAGGCCGATTATCTCGAAAGTCTGGGCGCCCGTGTGCGGTTGCGTCGCGATGCCTCGGGCAGTCCCATCCGGACCGATCAAAACAATCTCATTCTGGACTGTAACTTTGGCCCCATCACGGATCCCGCAGCTCTCGCCGTCCGCATCAAGGGGCGCGCCGGCATCGTGGAGCACGGCCTTTTCCTCAGCTTGGCCTCGGAAGTCATCGTAGGCTGTTCCAACGGGGTGCGTCGGCTCACGAGATAAGGATCACCCTGGATGGATGAGGAAACATGATCAGCCCCACAGCTCAACTACATCCTGTCTGGCGCTCGCGAAGCGATGCGCTCCATGTAAAGGAAGCTTCATGGAAATGACCTCGTGCCGACCCGTTGAAAACCGACGAAGCACTTTTTTGAAAGCATTTACGCTTTTTGCTCTCATCCTCGCGGCCTACATCACCGTTCGCCATACCCCAGCTCGTCACTATCTCGACGGTGAGGTTCTGACCGCGTTCGTAGACAGCACCGGTTTTTGGGCACCCGCCGTTTTTCTTCTCATTTATACGGTGGGCGTCACTCTTTTTGTCCCCGCCACGGTTTTCATGGCCCTGGGAGCCGCTCTTTTCGGGCCTTATTGGGGATTCCTCTATCTCATGGCAGGCGCTCTGTGCGGGGCTACAGTGGGATTTTTTATCGCACGCTACCTCGGACGTGGGTTCATTGCGTCCGTAGGGGGACCCTGGCTGAGGAAATACGATGAGGCCATCGCCCGCAACGGCTTTGCCACGGTCCTCTACCTCCGCCTCATGTATTCCCCCTTTGCTCCGGTGAACTTCGGGATGGGACTGAGCAAAATCAGCTTTTGGGACTACTTCATTGGAACCGCCCTGGGCATCTCCGTTGAAACCTTCGTCTTCAGCTCACTCTTCGGGACTTTGCGGCAAATTTGGATGTCAGGCAACTGGCAGGAGCTTTTTTCCCTCAAGGTGCTCTCCCTTTTGGGCCTTTTTGCCGCTTCATTTCTAATTCCCGTAGTCGTCAAAAAATTCAGCCGGAGGAGCGGAGATGTCTAAGACGATGGAAAATCGGAGGAAATGCCCTTGCTTTGAAGGGAGGGCGATGCATCCCTGCTGGAAGCCGCCGGGACGGCAGAGCCTTTTTGCTCCTGCCGTCCATGACGTGCATGAGTCTGAAGGAAAAGGACGCCTCACCGTTTGACGATGAGAATAGGCGCCTTGCATTTACGAACGACTTTTTCGGCAACGGAGCCCATCAGCGCATCCAGAATGTTGCTCTTTCCATGAGAGCCCATGACCACAAGGGAGAAATCACCGATTTCCTTCTCCATAGCCAGGATCTGCGCGAAGGGAACCCCCACTCGGACGAAGGTCTGGACCCTCAGTCCGGCATCTTCCAATTCCCTGGCCAGGTCGGTCATGCTCTTTTGCGATTGGTCCTTCAACTGCCCCAGAATTGAGTCGACGTAGCCAGCCTCGATGAGGGTTCGATCATCGATGGCATGCAGTGCGACCACCTCCTCAGCACCGGTCGCTTTCAATTGTTTGATGTGCTCCAGAGCCTTCGTGGAGATGTCCGAAAAGTCTGTGGGAAAAAGAATTTTCTTAAACATTTTCATTCCTCCTTTGGTCGAAAGTGGTGCTCCGATGGGGTAGGTAAGCGATAGACAGCTTTGAGAAATATAATATCCCAACCGCGGCATACGTCAACACTTCTTAACTACTCGAATATATGGCTGCTGCAATTTCATCCTGCCGTCCCTCCGTGCTCAGGGATCGATCTCTGCGCAAAGCTCTTGAAGGGTACAACTAGACTTGGCTCCTTATCATTATGGGCAAACGATCTTCTTTGTTGAAAGTCCTTGTTCAGGCATTCAATTTGGCGCCAAAACTGGTCCCTACGGAAAGCGCCGTCCTGATGAGGGGGGAATCCAGAGGCACCAGCCGCTGCCTCCCAGCCACATCTTTCAGAGGCACCGCCACCATTTGGGTTCCATTCAGGGCTGCCATGTGATTGAATTGTCCTGTAGCGACGAGGTCCATGGCTTTCACGGCCAATTGGGTCCCGAGCAGCCGGTCGCTCGGCGATGGAGAACCTCCCCGCTGCACGTGGCCCAGAATAGCAACACGGCACTCAATGCCCGTTTCTTTTTCCAATTGGTCGGCAATGACGTGGCTTACTCCTCCCAAACGCACTGGATCGGGACTGTCTTCCACGATGCGCTTGATCGTCTGCTTCCCCCCTGCAGGCAAGGCACCCTCAGCCACTGCAATGATGCTGAAGCGTCGGCCGAAGTGACTCCTTTTTCGGATCATACTGGTGATTTCTTTGATATCGTATGGAATCTCCGGGATGAGAATGACATCGGCACCGCCTGCTATCCCGGATTCCAGGGTGAGCCAGCCTGCATTTCTCCCCATGATTTCCACCAGCAGCACCCGGTGATGGGACTGGGCGGTGGTATGCACCCGGTCCAGTGCTTCCGTGGCAATGGCCCGTGCCGAATCGAATCCAAAGGTGATGTCCGTTCCTTCGAGGTCCTTGTCGATGGTTTTGGGTAATCCCACAATTTTGGCGCCTTTTTCCGCCAGCAACCCCGCAATGGTCATGGTGCCGTCCCCGCCGACACATATCAAGGCATCGAGTCCGAGATCCTCATACAGCTCCATGCACTGCTCGGAAACATCCACTTTGACCGGCTCGTTGCACTCCGTCACGGTAAACTCAAAGGGATTCGCCTTGTTGTCCGAACCGAGGATGGTTCCGCCCTGGGTAAGGATCCCGGACACGCTCTCGAAGCTCAGAAGGCTGAACCGCTTTTCAATGAGTCCCAAAAATCCATCGTGGAACCCGATCACGTCCATGCCATGTTCATTGATGGCGCATTTAGTGACGCCGCGGATGACGGCGTTCAATCCAGGACAGTCCCCCCCACCAGTCAAAATGCCGATTTTCTTCTTGCTCATGCAGTACCCCCATTCTTGTTTCTTCTGATCCTGAGCCACCTGTTTCTCATTGGAGGAAATCATAGCGACAAGCAGTCTCTTTCTTTCAGGATTATTGCATGAAAGTTCTCTTTGCTGCACGCGAAAAGGCCATGGGCACTGTCGAGTCGACGA
>DAIQOB010000406.1:0-3221 GCA_036788075.1 Syntrophobacteraceae bacterium | reverse complement strand
GGCCGGCTCCAATGATGGCGACCTTTTCTTTGTGGAATTCGTCGGGCACTTCCACCGGAGCCTTGATATTTTCCTTCATTTCATAGTCGGCCACGTAGCGCTTGAGGGTACAGATGGAAATGGGCTCATCCATGTAGCCGCGGTTGCATGCAGTCTCACAAGGATGAGGACACACGCGCCCGATGGAAAGTGCAAAAGGCAGCCTCTCGCGGATCTTGGCCAGAGATTCGGCGTATTTCCCGTCGGCAATCAGCCCCACGTACGACCGAATGTCCAGATTGGCAGGGCAGGTGGCCTGACAGATGGGCATGTCTTCCTTGAAGATGTTGTAGCCCGTTTTGGGGTTGAAGTAGTCGATGGCGGTGCGGAATCCAACGCCCTCGTTGAAATCATCATACATGTGAATCGGGCAGACTTTGATGCACGCCTTGCAGTCGTCACACTTTTCGCGATCCACACGGGGTGTGCGCCGCTTTAGCTTCAGTTGGAAATTTCCGTTGCTGGCTACCGTCTTTTGCACCTGAGCATTGTCGATGACTCGAATGTTGGGGTGGCGCAGGACGGCTTCCAGGTTGGGATCCACAAAAGCGTCATCTCCCGATAGGATACGGGTTTGCGGGATGCATTCCCCGCCCAGCCCCGGAAAGGACTCGACGAGGGTAACTTGCATGCCGGCCTCGGCCTGCTCCAACGCTGCCGCAACGCCAGCCGGATCGCCCCCAAAGATTATGACTCGTTTTCCTGACACAGTCGCATCCTCCAGATGTTAAGGAGAAAACCATCCGGGCAGCGCCCCTTTCCCGGCCTTCCAAGCCACTGTCGCCAAGCAGGCTGTCAGTGGCGGACGGGACGGCGGGAGCGGTGCGGCGAAGGTTGCCGCACCGCCTGGGAGCGCTCCGGGGTTTTAACCATTGCTCATTTTGGTCCCTGGCTCACGCAGCGTTAGCTGTCTGCTGCGCCGATTTCTAGGCGACCTGATAAAGCGGTGAATTGCCTTCGATGCCGGCCAGACTCACGATCCCGCGGCGCTGCAATGCCAGCACGTATTTCAGCACGTGGGGTGGAGGAAGCTCCAACCGGGCGGCCAGGTCCTTGACAGCTGCCGGGGCTTTCTGCATTTCCGAAAGGATTTCAAAGGTGGCCAGTTCGTCCATGACAATGGTATCGAGGGTGCGCCACATTTCATGGTCTGTGAATTTCTCGCCGTACTTATTTCCGGTAGTGGTGAATTCCGTAAATTTTCCGACGACCCAGCGCAGCTTCTCTTTGCCGAGGGCTGTCTTGGCGATGGCAATCTTTTCCGTCAACTTGGGAAGCGGGAGGCGGTCGGCGCTTCCCAGGGGACCCATGTCCTTGATCTTCTGGTCGAATCCCGTAATGATACTGACAAATCGGTCGCCTTCTGCCGACGAGCACTGGCTGAAGGAAATTCTTTCCGGGTTGAGACCCGCATAGTCCAGAGCGCGCGTCGCCAGTCCCACCTTGACCTTGGCTTGATAGTTGCCGCTGATGTAGTGGCAATCACCGAAATGGCATCCTACCACAACGACACCGTCCGCTCCCTCGAGAAAAGCGTCCGCCAGCATCGTAGGGTCTACCCGGCCGGTACACATGAGCCGGATGATCCTGATATCCGTCGAATATTGCATCCTGGAAACTCCAGCGAAGTCAGCCGCAGCGTAACCTCACCAGGTGCAGCAAAGAACCAGGATCTTCGGGGTGAATTCTGACATCACATTCTCCTCCTCACAGCGCGAAAGACTGTGAATCTTTAAGACATCCATTGGGGATCAGAGATCCACAAATCCAAACTTCAAATCACCACGGGCCGGGTATCATCCGCGCAAGAACGCCTTGATCTGCTCTGTGACCTGCTGGTCGGTGTAAGAATTGATGGACAGAGCATGTTGATAACAGGTAGCGGCACAAACGCCGCAGCCCTTGCATGCCACTGGGATGACCTTCACTTTACGGCCCTTTTCCGTGTGCTGGATTTCCAGCGCGCCGTAGGGGCAGAGGGCCACGCAGAGTCCGCATCCCCGGCAGGCATCCTCGTCCACGAGGGTGGAGACGATGGGCTCCGCCGTCATGACTCCCTTGGAAAGGGGAATGGATGCACGGGAGGCAGCGCCGAGGGCCTGAGAGATGGCTTCCCGCGCTGTCGCAGGATAATGTGCGTTGCCGCAGAGGTAGATACCGTCCGTGGCGAAATCGAGGGGTTTGAGCTTCACGTGCCCCTCGAGGAAGAACTTGTTCTCATCCACAGTGACGCGCAACAGCTTGGAAATGGTTTCGTTGTCCTCCCCGGCGATGAGGGGGGTGGAAAGGACCACCAGATCCTGGGGAAGGGCCAGTTCCCTGCCCAGGAGATGGTGCTGGACCATGACCTTGCCGGGTTCCACTCGGGGCGGATGATTCGGATCGTACTTGATGAAGAGGACGCCCAGTTCCTTGGCCTTCTGGAACAGCGCCTCGTTTTCCATGCCGTAGGCCTGGATGTCTCTGTAGAGAATACGAACGCCGGTAGAAGGACTCCGCTCTTTGATGGCGATGGCGTTCTTGATGGCCACCATACAGCAGATCCGGGAGCAGTATTTGCGCTCTTCGTTGCGTGCTCCCACACACTGGATCATGACCACGTTTTGGGCACTGAAGGTGCCGGCCTTGAACCGCTCTTCCAGTTCGAGCTGATTGATGACCGTTTTTCCATCGTAGCCGTACATCCCCGTGGGCTGCAGCACCTGGGCGCCCGTAGCGACAACGATGACACCCACGTCAAAGTTTTCCTCGCCGTCGGCAGTCCTGGCGAAGACATTGAAATGGCCGATGTACCCTGCGACCGCATCGACTTCAGCGGAGGTCAGAAGGTGGATTTTCGGATGTTTTTTGACCAGTTCCGCCTGCTGGTTTGCAAAGGTGGCCGCGTCCATGTCCGAGGGTGCCAGCTTGTCCAGTCGAAGCAGGAGTCCCCCCAGCTGGGGCGATTTTTCCACCAGGGTGGTTTCATACCCGCGGTTGGCAAGGGCCAGAGCGGCCGTCATTCCGCTGATGCCTCCCCCGATGACGAGGGCGTTAGGGTTCATCTCAGACTGGATGGGCTCCTGCGGTTCGAGCAGGGCTGCCTTGGCCACACCCATGCGGATGAGGTCCTTGGCCTTGTCTGTTCCCCGCTCTCTTTCCTGCATGTGCACCCAGGAACATTGGTCCCGAAGGTTCACCAT
>DAIQOB010000405.1:0-3239 GCA_036788075.1 Syntrophobacteraceae bacterium | reverse complement strand
TGTGTTGTCAAGGGGACCACGCATGAAGGGAACCTGAGACAAATATTCGGCACAAAAGGCTGGGACTATCAGCCCGTGCCTCTGGAATCCCCCGCCAAGGCGATAGAGGCGCTGCACGAGGGACGTTGCAAGGCCTTCACCTCGGAAAGACCTCAACTGATCACTGCAAGTACTGGGGCGGCCGGTGGATCCGACCAATACATTATTTTGCCCGAAGAGGTTTCCACGGAACCCATGGGGCCAGCGGTTCGATGGGGGGACGACGAGTGGCTCACCATTGTCCGATGGGTCCTGTTCACACTTATCCGCGCTGAAGAAGAGAATTACACCCAAACCAACGTGCGCTCGCGGATCGAGAGCCAGGACGACTTCCGCGCAAGGTCCTGGAAGGAGATGGATGGGCTCGTAGCCAAATCACTGAACATCGACCCGGGCTGGGGAATCCGCATCGTGGAGACCGTCGGGAATTATGGTGAAATGTTCGAGCGCAACCTGGGAGAGCACAGTTTACTGAAATTGGAACGTGGTCTGAACAAGCTTTGGAATGACGGCGGTCTCATGTACGCTCCGCCTTTTCGGTGAGAATATGCCGAGAAACATGTGAGCAATTTTAGTCGTGCCTGGATTGGCCCTGCTGGATGTTCGCACTGTAGCCACAGCGGATGGCGGACCGGGCTACACAGCGACGCCCCGGACAAGAAGGGAGTGTGCATGAAGAAACTGTATCTAACGGCGTTTCTGCCGCTTTTCCTTGCTGTCCTGGTTGCCCATGCGGCGGATAACATGAAAGCTTTCCCCCCAGCGGATGAGGGAATGGCTCGACATGTCCTTCAGCTGCCGAAGCTGGATGATGAATCTCTTTTCAGGTTGGAATTGATCGTCGGTAAACGGGTTATGACCGACGCAAACAACATCTACTTTTTCAGCGGTGAAATCAAAGAGGAGACCATCGAGGGTTGGGGATTTCCACGTTACATTGTCAAGGCGATCGGTCCGATGGGGGGCACGCTGATGGCGGTCGACCCAAACGCGCCGAAGGTGTCCCGGTTTGTCACGCTTGCCGGAGAGCCGTACCTCATCCGCTACAACAGCCGTTTGCCCGTGGTTGTCTACGTGCCTGAAGGTGTTGAGGTCCGTTATCGGATATGGCGTGCCGAACCTGAGATGAAGCCAATGAAAGAGGGATGAAGCTAAGAGGCTGTCTAAAAAATGAGGCAATCACTCTAATCATGCACTTTGTTTCGTCATTCCGGCTTGAAGACTGCCGGAATGACGAACAAAGGAATTTTCAGACAGTTACTGATCGAGGGTTGGTGATGAGTGAGGAAGACCTTGCCTGAGCGGGCGGCAAGAATAGAAGGATAGCAAAATGAGCCATGGGCCTTGCATGGCGTCAAAGTTTTTCCCAAGTGCAAAGCATTCGTCAACCGGCGAAGGGGTTTATCCGGTGGAGGACGGAAAGCACCCCGATCCTGATCGTGTGGGGAGAGCCCCGTTGCCTGGATCCGATGAACCCTTTCGAGGCAGATCCTTTCGGAACATCTATCTGAAAATGAAGACTGCGGCATGGGCATTCTCGCTGCTCTTTTCCGCCTCCCTGCTGCTGACTGCATCGTCGTTTGGCCAGGCGGTTTTTGTGGACCCAAAGGGTGCGGTCATCCAGAATACACTCAGCCTGCCCTATGCGTTTTACAATGAAAATTTCGGCATGGCTTTGGGGTATGTGTACGGTGTCGTTGGTCGCCCTCAGAAGCAGTCGACGCTGCTGGCCACCGGCATTGTAGGGTCCAAGGGATCGGCCATGGGTTTTTTGATGGGCAGTGATCTTCAGATGCCCCTTTTCGAGCGACTTTTCGTGGACCCCATAGTCTCGGTGGGATATTTCGAGGAGAATGAAGCCTACATCCCCGGAAACCCAAACTTCCCATTCGAGCGTGCCGGCAGCAACGACTCCCACGAGGACAATTTCGTTACAGGCGACGGCTGGGACAACTTGTTTCGGGTGAATTTCAAATATTTGCTGCCCATAGGGCATGGGGCTGACCAGATCATTTCCACCTATAGGGTCGAGGAAGGCCTTCTGACATCCGGAGCGAGGGGTGGAGCTTCCCTGAACCCGCTGAAAAGCGGCAAGACTTATCTGGAGTTGCGCCCTTTCTATCGCTCGCAACAAATCGAGGGCGACGAGGTGGACGAGAACTTGAAAACCAACGGTCTGGATTTTGCCTTGTACTGGGATAATCGCGACTTCCACCCCAACCCTTCGAGAGGCTTCAGCCTGCTTGGGCAGGTGTCGCAGGACTTCGGCTGGCTCGACAGCTCCAGTTCCTGGACGGACGTCTCTGGTGAACTGGACTTCTATGTCCCCTTTCAGCTGGGCAGCTGGCTCAGGCAGGGTGTGATCGCAATGGACGTTTGGACTTCGTATTCCCCTAGCTGGGATGAACAGCCCGATGGGCGTATCGATAACCGCCCTCCGGCCTACACCGGCTCCACCCTGGGAGGCCTCTGGCGGATGCGAGGCTTCCCCTCCCAGCGCTTCAACGACAAGGCCGCCGTCTACTACGCGACGGAGTTGCGGATGATACCCCACTGGAATCCCTTCCAGCAGTGGGAATGGATCCAGAAACATGTTGGCATTCAATGGCTGCAGTTCGCACCCTTCCTCGAGGTCGGCAGGGTGGCGCCCGACTGGAGCATGAATCAGCTGCACTCGAACATGCAATGGAATGCAGGACTGGGAATTCGTGCCTGGGCCAAGGCGATCGTGTTGCGCGTCGACACGGCTTATTCCGAAGAGGGCGTGCAGCTGCAGATGATGGTGAGTCAACCGTTCCAGTTCTAGACTGATGGGCTTAAGCTGCCTGCCGGTTTTATTGAGTGTCATACATGGCATGGAACTCAACCTTGGCATCAAACCCTTTCTCAAAAAACGCTTCAGGCACCTACGACCAACCCTCAGCTAAGCGAGGTCTTCCATGACTGATCTGCAAGTCTTTGTTACTCCCCTCATCTTTGCCGGGGTGATCCTTTCCATTGCCCTCAATGTCCTCGACATTGCCTTGGCAGCCCTCATTGGGGTCAGCACAATGCTTTTGTTTGGCGTCTTCACCAGCCAGGAGTTTCTCAATGCTGCGCAGACTGCCGGGGGATCCATTTCACTTCTTTTCGGTGGCATGGTGGTAGCCAGGACCTTAGTTCCGACGGGAGTTTTTGACCTGCTGGGCACGCACTTTCTA
>DAIQOB010000404.1:0-3241 GCA_036788075.1 Syntrophobacteraceae bacterium | reverse complement strand
GGTCTTTAAGGCGGAATTGCGAGCATACGAATTTTCAGACAGTTACTCAGTAAGGGTAGCCGCGGTAGTACATCCGTCGATGCGCATACGGCAGGGCTGCTGTCGACTCGGGAGAGGGAGAGAGTGGAAAATCATCCGTTGGTTTCTCATATGAGCTGGGTGCACGGCCAAGAGCGTGAGGGAAGGGGTTGGTACGCCCTCATCGACCCTTCGACGGGAGAGGAGTTCGCTCGAGCTTCTATTGCAGATCAGCGGTTGGTGGACGCGGCGTTGGCCAGCGCACACGATGCGCTGAGAGGGTGGCGGTCCATGCCGTCTCCCCAGCGCTCTTCCCTTCTGCACGCTCTGGCGGGGAAGGTGCGTGAGGAACAAGATGCTCTGGCGGCTCTCCTCAGCCGTGAAGCGGGCAAACCCCTGCAGGCGGCGCTGGATGAAGTTCTGAGCTCCGCGTTTCTCGTCGACTATTTCGCCGAGGAAAATCTCCGTCTTTGCGGTCAGATTCCTCTGCTGGGCTATCCCCGCGAGCAGGTCCTCATTGTGCGGGAGCCGGTGGGTGTCGTTGTCGCCATCACTCCCTTCAACTATCCCCTCAGTACACTTGCCGCCAAAATGGCTCCAGCCCTGGCTGTCGGATGCACCGTCGTTGCAAAGCCCGACGAGCATACTCCCCTCAGCACGCTGAAGCTGGCTCAGTTGGCCGTAGAGGCGGGGATGCCCCCCGGGGTGTTCAACGTACTGACAGGTTCCGGAGCGGCAACAGGCCGGCTCCTTGTGGATCACCCCCTCCCTCGCCTCATCACCTTTACGGGGAGTACCGAAGTCGGCAAGGAAATCCAGGCGGTGAGTGCCCGCTGGGTGCGCAAGGTCATTTTGGAGCTGGGAGGACATTGTCCCGCCATCATATGTCGGGATGCTCCCTGGCGCGACCTCCTGCCTCAGATCGTTTCCCAAAGTCTCAAAAACTGTGGTCAATATTGTTATCGCATCAGCCGGATTTACGTCGCACGTGATATCTACGAAGATTTTCTCAGGGCTCTCGTAGAAAAGGTGGCAGCCCTGCGGGTGGGGCCTCCAGGCGATCCGTTCGTGGACTTGGGGCCCCTCAATAATGCGGAAATCCTCACTAAAGTGGAGAGCCAGGTTCGGGCTGCCCTTGACGAAGGAGCTGTTCTGGCCTTCGGGGGCGGGGACACTGCTTTACCCGCCAAAGGTTTCTATTTCGCGCCGACAGTTCTCACGGACGTTCGCGCGAACATGTCCATCATGCAGGAAGAAGTTTTTGGGCCGGTAGTGATGGTCACCCCTTTTGACGAGATCTCTCAGGCTGTTGATGAGGCCAATGCCACCCCCTACGGCCTGGCGGCTTACCTTTTTTCTGCGGACCTGGCCGGAGCTCTGGAGTGGGCCGGGCGGCTGGAAGTCGGCAGTGTCTGGGTCAACCGGGTACACCAGGCTTATCCTCAAGCACCTTTCGGGGGAATGAAAGAGAGCGGGCTGGGGCGGGAAAAGTCCCGTTTCGGAATGGAGGAATATACTGAACTGAAAACGGTATATCTTTCATATTGATTGTAGATAGTGTTTATCAAGAGGGAGAGACAGGACATGATTCCCATTCTATGCCTTGTGGGGGCTTCTGATTCGGGTAAAACCACTTTTCTGGAAAAGCTCATTCCCGAGCTGTCCCGGAGGGGGTATCGGATAGGTACCGTCAAGCACGATGCCCATGGGTTCGAAATGGATCGCGAGGGGAAGGATACCTGGAAGCATCGGAAAGCCGGGGCTCACACCATCGCTATATCGTCCCCCACCCAGATCGCATCCATTCGCACCCAGGACCGGGAAATGGAACTGGAGGAGATTGCGGGGCGCTACTTCTGGCAGGAAGATATCTTGATTACCGAGGGTTACAAGCGCTCTCATTACCCCAAGATCGAGGTCTTCCGCAAGGCGATTGAGCCGCAGCCCATCTGTGGCCCTTCGGACAACTGCCGTGCCCTCATCACCGACGACGAGGTCACGACGGATCTGCCCCGGTTTGGCTTTGAGGAAGTCGCCAAGGTTGCAGATTTCATCGAGAATCTCTTTCTCAAGGAACGCAGCAAACGCCGTGTTGTGGTGAACCTGGATGGCAAGAGGCTGCCCATGAAGGACTTCGTGGAGGATTTCGTGGCGGGAGGCATCGTGGGGATGCTTTCTACCCTCCGAGGCTGGAAGATGCCCCAAAAGATCGATATTCACATCCGCATTCAGGAGGACTGAGTGCTTACGGGCGCCATACTGGCCGGAGGCAAGAGCTCCCGGTATGGGAAGAACAAAGCGCTGGAGACCTTCCGGGGGCAAAGATTCATCGATCGAGCGGTCGATTCACTGCGGCCTCACTGCTCGCCCGTTTTCGTCGTCGCCAGGGAGCTTCATCTCTACTTTGATGTTCAGGCCACCCTCCTGCAGGATGTTCTGGCAGAGCAGGGGCCTCTTGGGGGTATCTATACCGCATTGCTTTTCAGTCCTCACGACTGGGTCTTCGCCAGAGCTACGGACATGCCTTTTCTCGCCCCCGAGCTCCTGGCCCTGATGCGAGGGATGCAGGAAGGCTGCGACGTGGTCGTGCCCCTTTGGGACGGGTGGTATGAGCCCCTGGTTGCCCTCTACCATCGCCGGTGTTATCCCGTTATCGCCGATATGCTGGAAAAGGGGGAGCACCAGATTGTCGCCCTGTACAAAAAGATGAAGGTGCGGGAGGTCTCGGAAAAAATGTGGCGCACTGTCGATCCCGAGGGGATGAGCTTCAAGAATGTCAACAGGCCTGAAGATTTGGACCTCCTTTGATGCAACTGCAAGAAGCAAAAGCGCTGGCCCTCCAGTTGGCCTCCCCCGGGAAATCCGAAGCCATTGCACTGAGGGATGCTCTGGGACGCGTACTGGCTGAATCGGTGGAAGCCGAACGCTCCATGCCCGGTGAGGCGCGTTCGCGGTGGGACGGTTTCGCCCTGCGAAGCTCCGATACCTTCGAGGCGTCCCCCGAGAACCCGATTTCCCTGGAAATCCTGCCGGGAATGCTTGCCGCCGGGCATTCCACGGAAGAGGATGTGCTGCCGGGATACTGCCTCCGTATCTTCACCGGGGCACCCCTTCCTGCCGGTGCAGATACGGACGCAGTATCCCGGCAGCACATCCCCATCCGTGTAACCCCCGGCGAAAAGTCCTCCCGAGGAAAGACCCCGTCTACACCGGCACTCAGGGG
>DAIQOB010000403.1:0-3244 GCA_036788075.1 Syntrophobacteraceae bacterium | reverse complement strand
AATCGGACACAAGAATCCCCCTGGCGCAGGGGATGCCCGCTTCCATGAAGCGGGCCTTCATCCCCATCTTGTGCCGGTTGACGGAGAGATCGGCCGGTTTCTGCCCGAACACATTGAAGTCCTCACGCAGGCGTGCATCGACGTCCAGCCAGAATTCCGTGTGGGATTCGATGCGATCGATCTTGCCATACTTATGGGTGAAAAAGCCGCAGGCCCGCAGCATGGCATCGTAGTCAGACATAGTCGAAACCCGGTAGTACTCCGTCAGAGCGTCCCGAAGCTCCGGGCGCAGGTCGTCACAGGCGGCATCTCCAATGCCCAGCACAGTGGCGCCGGCCTGTCTGAGGGCCGTGCAGAACAGGTAATAGGTGGGCGGGAAATTCGGTGAAATGAAAACAACGTTCATGGAACTTCTCCTTTCCATCACGAGGCCGTGTGACAACAAGATGAATGCCGCACAAGCCGGGATATTTTGCAGACCACAGCCGGCACAAAGGACGAGGGAGCAGGGGAAAAGATTTCTGGTTGCAGCTGGATAAATCCTATAGCAGAAGCTCTTCCGTATGGCAAAAGACAAACAGACCTCTTGACTCCCCACGGCAATTCTGTGCACAAAGCGCTCTATATATAGAAATGACAAGATGCTTCAGTGGCGCATTCTCTCTTCAAAAGCAAGGAGTCCACACGTGGCCGGTTCCAGTCTTTTGGCTCTCATCGACGACATTGCATCCGTATTGGATGATGTGGCCCTCATGACGAAGGTCGCAGCCAAGAAAACCGCCGGAGTGCTGGGGGATGACCTGGCACTGAACGCTGAACAGGTGGCCGGAGTGCGAGCAGAGCGTGAACTGCCGGTGGTGTGGGCCGTGGGCAAAGGTTCCATGAGAAATAAGCTGATCCTTGTGCCCATAGCGCTCTTCATGAGCGCTGTGATCCCCTGGGCCGTCACTCCCCTGTTGATGCTCGGGGGAGCATTTCTATGCTTCGAAGGTTTTGAAAAGCTCGCGCACAAATTTCTCCACGGCAGGAACAACAGCCAATCCCAACATGCAGAAGTCGTTAGAGCCCTCAGCGACCCGAACATGGACCTGGTGGCTTTGGAGAGGGAAAAAATCCGGGGTGCAATCCGTACGGACTTCATCCTGTCCGCTGAAATCATCGTCATTGCACTGGGCACTGTACGGGACGCGGAATTCGCCACCCAGGTCGCCGTGGTGGCTGGCATTGCCGTCATCATGACCTTCGGCGTTTATGGGCTGGTGGCCGGCATTGTCAAGCTGGACGACGCTGGCTTTTACCTTGTCAAAACCAGCACCCAGGGGGGGTGGGGGGGCGTTCGGCGCACTGCCGGCGTATTCCTTTCGGGGATGGCACCCTACCTCATGAAGACCCTGTCCATCGCCGGGACAGCAGCCATGTTCATGGTGGGTGGAGGCATCCTGGTGCATGGACTCCCCCATTCGCAGGAGGTGCTGCATCACGCAGCCGAAATGATTCGCCGGGCGCCCGGCGTCGGTGGGGTGCTGGCGGCAATGGCGCCTACCCTCCTGAACGTCCTGGCGGGTGTCGTCACCGGGGGCATAGCGCTGGCCTGTGTCAGCTCGGCAAAAAGGATTTGGATGTCTTTCGGAAAAACGGGAGCTCCGATCTAGACGAGACAGAATCCACCGAACCGGAGATGTAAACTCATTGATATAAGTTCCTTAAGGATTCAAAGCTCCCTCAGGCGGAGGATTCAGAAGGCTTGGAAGGGGTGGGGCAGGAGGCGGTCCAGCACCGTATCGATCCGGTGCTCGGAAGCACAAAAGCTGGCGATGCGGGCGTTGGGACCGAATTCATTGATGACCTGCCGGCAGGCACCACAGGGCGTGACGGCATGTTCAGTGGGCGTGTAAACCACCACCGCAAGGATTTCCCGGCAACCCTCGGAGATGGCTTTGAAAATGGCCGTGCGTTCGGCGCAGACTGTCAATCCGTACGAAACGTTCTCCACGTTGCAGCCGGTATAGATCTCCCCCGTTTCCGTCAGCACAGCCGCCCCCACCGGGAAGCGGCTGTATCGGCAGTAGCTGTTGCCCGACGCCTCTTGGGCGCGCTCTTTCATGACCAGGATCGTTCCATCGGAAACATTCATGCTGCATTCTCACTGCGGGTTCGATTCCCGTTTATCCCCGTGCGGAAAAAAAACCAACGTTCATTTGCCGTTTAGTACTGCATCCTCCACACCATTTGACAGAGCTCAAGTCCGGTAGACTCCTTGATCATACTCATCACGACAGAAAGCAGCTCATTCAATCGGCACGGCTTGGAAAGGCAGGCGCAGGCGCCTGAATTCAAAGCCCGTGCACGGATTTCTTTGTCGCCGTTTCCTGTCACCAGGACAAAGGGTGTGCGGGGATACAAAGAAATAACGTGATCCAGGAGATCGAACCCGGATTCCTTCGGCATATTCAGGTCAGAAAGGATCAGGTCGAATTTGTTCCACCACAACTGCCGCCGTGCCTGGGCCACGTTGCCGGCTTCCATGCAATCATAGCCGTTCATCTCAAGAAAGTCCTTCAAGATGAAACGGAAGCTCGCATCATCATCAACGATCAATATTTTAGCCATGGGACCCCCCTTGTGAGCAGGATAAAACCATCCTGCATGTCGCCGCACACTCCGGAAAGACCTACCGGTTGCTTGTAATACACAGCAATAGACATGCCAGATCCTCGGTTGGAAGGAGAGCCCGCAGGACGATGTATTTAAAATCAATCTATTCAAGACCTTAAAAGAATTGTTCGCGCAGGGGAGAGAAAGCTGAAAATTGCCGGTACTTCATGTTCAGGGTGAAATTGTCGGCGTCAGCCAGGAAAGGACACGGAAGGAAAGAGCCATATGCGTACGACAGTTTAATTGGTAACTGTATTCATTCATTGACTATTCGCTATGGGAGCTCATGAGGGAAGCTCCATTTTCCGGGAAGATCCAGGACAACCCTCCCTGCCCGCCCATGCTGTATGCTTTTTCCTACACTTCTGCAGTCTCACGCCTACAAAACCCCCCCCTCAATGGGCAGATCGGTGAGGATGCCGGCCGAAGGCGACTCCCTCACGCCAGAAAAGGCGGCACGCCACCATCAGGGACTCCGTCGTTGCTGAAATACCTTTTGTCGCCTTCATCTTCGGGGAAGGGAAAGGATTGCGATCGTCATTCCGGCAATCCTTTAGCCGGAATCCACTGAAGACACTGGATGCCGGCT
>DAIQOB010000402.1:0-3247 GCA_036788075.1 Syntrophobacteraceae bacterium | reverse complement strand
GTTGTCTTCTTTCACGATTCATGCTCTATAAAAAGGCCTTGACAGCCGGTGGGGCTCTCAACTCGATAAAAGCGCTTGAATATTTTTTAGGAGGTAACAGGATGCTCAAAAGCCCGTGCATAACTTGCGATCGTGCCAACGAAGACAAGAACAAGTGCCTGGAAGAATGCGAGAAGTTGCGAGAATATCAGGAACAGATCCTAAAGCAAGGTATTTATGCAACAATGTGATGACAGTGTGGTTCCGCCATCCGCTTCGGGCGGCCGGAAGGCCGCTTTTTTTGTCGAGTTGATGGCAGGTACTGCCGGAAAACCGGAGCAGTAGCAAAGAGACAAGGTTGGAGGATATCCCCATGTATGCAATTTTCAAATCGGGTGGCAGGCAGTACGAAGCCACGCCCGGGACGGTGCTCAAGTTGGAAAAGCTCCCTGGCGAAGTCGGCGAAAGTGTAACCCTGGACGAGGTCCTGTTGTTTTCCGACGGCGAGCAGGTTCAGGTGGGACAGCCTTTGGTGCAGAATGTGGCCATTCAGGCCCGCATCGTGGAGCAGGGGCGGCATCGTAAGATCGTCGTGTTTAAGTCCAAGCGCCGCAAGGATTATCAGAAAAAACAGGGGCACCGGCAGTATTTTACGGCGGTGCGTATTGACGGAATCGAAAAGCAGGCCTAGGCGTTTTGCAGATTCTCCTGCAGATGAGCTGCCGCTTTCAAGCGAGATGGAAGGAATAGACCATGGCACATAAAAAAGCGGGCGGAAGTTCCCGGAATGGCCGTGACAGCGCCGGCCAGCGGCGTGGTGTCAAGCGGTTCGGAGGGGAGTTGGTTCGGGCCGGAAACATTCTGGTGCGGCAGGTGGGAACCCACTTTCACCCGGGCAAGAATGTCGGAATGGGCAGCGATTATACGATCTTCGCCCTGATTGACGGCGTGGTGACGTTCGAGTACAAGGACAAAATGCGCCAGAAGATCAGCGTTTATCCCGTTCCCGCTCAAGGATAACCCCTTTTCCCTTCCCGTAACTCTGGAGGCGGTCCGGCATAGATCCCCTGGAAGCAATAGATTTCAAGGTCGTGCTGTTCTTCTCCTTGAATCTTTTTCCTTCTCTTCCTGTCCGAAAAGGAAGAGAGGGAAAAAGGTCGGAATCCTTTTTCCCTCCCCAACCCGGAAGCCGGCGGCGCAGATCTGATTCCACAGCGTGGCGGTCTGACCATGGGCACAAAAACTTCGCGCAGCGTGACTGCAGACTCGCTACCAAGAACGTCCGAACACTGTTCTGCCCGCATCGAGATCCCATGCGTGAGGCAAGAAACAGAGGTCCGTCCTCCCCATCCCTCCGTCACGTCACATGCTACAGGCGGGTGGCGAAGGGTGGTCTTTGGCAGGATCCGTCTGCGGGCATGACGATGGCCGTGTGTACTGCTGGTTTCATATGAGAAGATGGTGATGCATCATGAAATTTGTCGATGAAGTGAAAATCCGGCTGAAAGCTGGGAACGGGGGTCATGGGTGCGTGAGCTTCCGCCGTGAAAAATATGTCCCCAAAGGCGGCCCCGATGGGGGTGATGGAGGCAAGGGCGGGGATGTCGTCCTGGAAGCCACCGACAGGAAACATACACTTCTGGATTTTCGGTACCGGCATCTTTTTCAGGCCGGGTCCGGAAAGCACGGCTCGGGCCAGAACCGACACGGGAAAAGCGGTGAAGACCTTGTGCTGGAAGTGCCTCTTGGCACCGTGGTGAAGGATGTGGACAGCGGGGAATCCCTGGCGGACTTGACGGAGCTGGGAGAGCGCTGGGTCGCCGCTCGCGGCGGCCTGGGAGGGCGTGGGAATGCGCGATTCGTCTCCTCGACCCGGCAGGTGCCCCGGTTTGCCCAGGAAGGCGGGGAAGGGGAAGAGCGGGAGCTCATCCTGGAGCTCAAGCTCATTGCGGACGTGGGACTCGTGGGGCTGCCCAATGCGGGCAAGTCTACGTTGATCATGGCCATTTCGGCCGCTCGGCCCAAAGTGGCGGACTATCCTTTCACCACCCTGGTTCCGAACCTGGGGGTCGTGCAGTACGGCGAGGCGCCGCCCTTCGTGGTGGCGGACATCCCCGGCCTCATCGAAGGAGCCCACCTGGGGGCGGGACTGGGGACCCGTTTTCTCCGTCACATCGAAAGGACGCGCATTCTGGTTCACCTCGTGGATGTTTCGCAGCTTTCCGAAGAGGATCCCCTAAGGCCCTACCGTGAAGTCGAAAATGAGCTCAACAGTTATTCCCAGGAAATCCTGAAAAAAGCTAAAATCATCGTTCTCAACAAGGTGGATATGGTTCCTGAGGCGGAAAAGCTCCAGAGGATCACGGAAGTCTACGCTGGATTGGGCTACCCGCTTTTTCTGATTTCCGCCCTCAGAAAAGATGGGGTCAAAGACCTGGTGCGGCTTTTGACCCACATGCTTTTCGAGGCCGGGGAGAGTGCATCGGGAAAAGGGATCGAGGTGGCCTGGCGACAGGGAAGGCGAGGAGAATAAAAGGTGACGTCGGATCTAACGGATCGAAAGGCGTTCTTCGGCAGTTGCCGGCGGCTGGTCATCAAAGTGGGAAGTGCGGTGCTGACCGGTCCCCAGGGGTTGAACCGGGTCATGGTGCACCGCCTCAGCGACCAGGTGGCCGAACTGCGGGAGAGAAGCAAGGATCGGGAAATTGTTATTGTCACTTCGGGTGCCGTCGCTTCAGGAGTGCGGAAAATAGGCCTCACGGAACGGCCCCGTACCATTCCCCATAAACAGGCGACAGCCGCCGTGGGACAGGGCGTGCTCATGGAGGCCTGGGAAGCGGCGTTTGACAAGTATGAGCTGCTGGTGGCCCAACTGCTCCTCACCAGTGAGGATCTGGCGCACCGGCACCGCTACCTGAACGCGCGCAACACCCTGGAAACCTTGTTGGATTGGCGAATATTGCCCATCATCAATGAAAATGATACGGTGGTTGTCGAAGAAATCAAGTTCGGAGACAACGATCAACTTTCCGCCATGATCGCAGGGCTGATCGGTGCGGATTTGGTGATCAATCTGACGGACACTCGAGGCCTGTACGACTGCGACCCGCGCCTCAATGCCTCGGCGTCCCTCATCCCCGTGGTGTATCGGGTGGATGCGAAGGTGCTTGCCTGCGCCACGCCGCAGCCCGGTGCCGTGGGAACCGGCGGAATGTTGAGCAAGATCAACGCGGCCAGGAAATGCCTGGCTTCGGGTATTCCCATGGTC
>DAIQOB010000401.1:0-3247 GCA_036788075.1 Syntrophobacteraceae bacterium | reverse complement strand
ACCTGCCTATCCCGGGCTTCTTTGTGGCGGGGACGGCCCATGCGCCCAAGACCATCCGGGAAAGCATCGGCCAGGGCCAGGCTGTCGCCGGCCGTGCCCAGACGCTCCTGGCTCGGGACGTTATCAACCTTGGCGCCGCTGTGGCCCAGGTTGACGGGACCAAGTGCGCCGCCTGTCTCATCTGTGTACGGGCCTGCCCCTTCGGTGTGCCCTTCATCAACGAGAAGGGATATTCGGAGATCGATCCCTCCAAGTGCCATGGCTGCGGTGTGTGCGCTTCGGAGTGTCCGGCCAAGGCCATTCAGCTCATGCAGTTCGAGGACGACCAGATCATGGCCAAACTCGAAGGACTACTGGAAAGGATTTCGTAATGGAGACATTTGAACCGGTCATCGTTGCGTTCTGTTGTCATTACTGTGCCTATACGGCTGCAGATATGGCGGGAAGCATGAGGCTTCGCTATCCGCCCAATGTGAAAATCATTCGCGTGCCCTGTTCAGGAAAGGTCGATGCCATCCACATCATGAAAGCCCTCGAGAAGGGTGCCGACGGGGTGATTGTCGCAGGGTGCCTGGAGGGAGACTGCCACTTCAAGAACGGCAACATCCGGGCAGCCCACCGTGTGGACAGCGTCCGGAAAATCCTGGAAGACATCGGCATGGGAGGGGATCGCGTGGAGATGTTCACCATGTCGGCGGGGATGGGCGAGCGTTTTGCCCTGGTCGCCACCGAGTTCACGGAAAAGATCCGCAAGCTGGGCCCCAACCCGGTCAAGAGCGGGGCAGACATGGGAATGCATCAGGCTGCGAGCTAGCTGCTAGAAAAGGAGAGTTAACGAAGATGATAACCGCGGAACGAAAACCGATGGAAGAGATCATCGGGAGTGTCAGCCCTTACCGGCGCATCCTGCTGGTCGGCTGCAACGAATGCGTCACGGTGTGTGCGGCGGGTGGCCGCAAGGAAGTGGGCCTGTTGGCTTCAGCCCTGAAAATGCACTTCGCCAAGGACGGCAATCCCGTCGAGATCGAGGAAGTCACCCTGGAAAGACAGTGCGACCCCGAATACGTGGAAGAACTGCTCCCCCGGATGGATCAGGCAGACGCGGTGCTGTCCATGGCCTGCGGCTGCGGAGTCCAGGAAGTGGCGCGACGCTACAAGGAAAAGCCTGTATTCCCCGCCGTGAACACACGGTTCATGGGGGCTTCCGAGCGCCAGGGCGTTTGGGCCGAACGGTGCGCCGGGTGCGGCGACTGCGTCCTGGGCATCACAGCGGGAGTGTGCCCCATCGCCCGCTGTTCCAAACAGCTGCTCAACGGACCCTGCGGCGGTTCCACGAGTGGGAAGTGCGAAGTCGATCCGGACATCGACTGCGCCTGGCAGCTCATCTGGGACCGGCTGAAGGCCCTCGGGATGCAGGAGCGCTACGAGGATAACATTCCCGCCAAAGACTGGCGGACTGGAAGAGGCGGGGGACCGCGACGCATCGTGAGAGAGGATCTGGCATCATGAAGACGGAAAGCACACTGGAAAAGATACTGGCAGCAGGTCACCTGGCCGTGACGTCGGAATGCGGGCCACCGCGAGGGGCGCTCCCCAACAAAGTCAAGGAAAAGGCGGAGCTGCTGCGGGGCTGTGTCGACGGCATCAACGTCACGGACAATCAGACAGCCATGGTCCGCATGTCGAGCCTGGCGGCATGCATCATCATCCAGAACATGGGCCTGAACCCCATACTCCAGATGGTCAGCCGAGACCGAAACCGCCTGGCCATGCAGAGTGACATCATCGGGGCCTATGCCCATGGCGTGGACACCATGCTCTGCCTCTCGGGCGATCATCCCCGCTTCGGCGACCACCCCATGGCCGCCAACGTGCACGACATCGATTCCATCCAGATGGTGGACATGGTGCGCAACATGAGGGATGAAGGCAAGTTCCAGGGGGGTGAGAAGATCGACGGCCCACCGAAGATGTTCATCGGAGCCGCGGCCAATCCTTTTGCCGATCCCTTTGAGCTGAGAGTGGCGCGACTCGCCAAGAAGGTGAAGGCGGGGGTCGATTTCATCCAGACTCAGTGCATCTTCAACGTGGACAAGTTCGAGAAGTGGATGGAAGGCGTTCGCGAACGGGGACTCCATGAAAAGGTGGCCATCATGGCCGGCATCACTCCCATGAAATCTGTGGGGATGGCGCGGTACAT
This sequence comes from Syntrophobacteraceae bacterium, assembly GCA_036788075.1. Lineage (GTDB taxonomy): Bacteria > Desulfobacterota > Syntrophobacteria > Syntrophobacterales > Syntrophobacteraceae > Desulforhabdus. The sequence goes on along the minus strand of DAIQOB010000401.1, from coordinate 1,047 downwards.
GAAAAACAAGGTGCCCGGTATGGATGTGCCGGATGAGGTGGTCCAGCGCATGGCGGGTGTGCCCAAGGAAAAGCAGCCCGAGGAAGGGATCAAGATCTGCGTCGAGACCATTCAGCGCCTGAAGGAAATGAAAGGGGTGAGAGGGTTTCACATCATGGCCATTGAATGGGAACAGAAAGTCCCCGAAATCGTAGAGAGGGCGGGGTTACTGCCCAGGCCTGTCGTTTAGAGAAATTTGTAATCGGTTCAGAAGGTTTAACAATCAGTTGCACAAGAGTGCATAACGGAAAGCAGCACATTGACCTTCGCAGAAACCTGCGGAAAGGAGCTTTAAATGAGCAAGCAACCTTACATTATGGTAGTGGACGATGATCCGGATCTGGTGGAAGCCGTTTCCATGAAGCTGGCAAGTTACGATTATCGGATCGGCAAGGCTTATGACGGACAGGACGCTTTCGAGAAAATTCAGCAGGAAAAGCCCGACCTGGTGGTTCTGGATGTCATGATGCCGCGGAAAAACGGCTATGAGCTCTGCAACCAGCTCAAGATGGATCCCAACTACAAAGATATCACAGTGGTTCTCCTGACGGCGGTGGCCGACAACATTCCGACGACGAGCTATACCCATCTCGATGGGAAATCCACCCTCGCCGACGATTACATTGCCAAGCCCGTCGACCTGGAAAAGCTTTCGGAAATCGTTAAGGACTATCTCGTGTAATACGCAATGACATGGGGGTGCGGGAAAATATTCTGAAGCCTGGTGCTATCCTGCACCCCCGTCCCAGCAGGAAATGAGGGGATGAACGACCATATTGTCCAATCCACACGCCGGGGCAGCAAAAGGGACGCGGCCCGGCCTGCGCGGTTGGCAGCCCCTCGGATTTTTAAGGGGAATCCAGTCCGACACTCTTTCTGGATTCCCCTTAAAAGTTCGAGGAAATGGTGCCCGGTTTTGAGGGGCAGATTGCCTCGGAAAAAAAAGGGCGAACCGGGTTGACCCTGGGGGGCGCATCCTGTAAGAACACCTCGCACCGATGGGGTAAA
>DAIQOB010000400.1:0-3251 GCA_036788075.1 Syntrophobacteraceae bacterium | reverse complement strand
GACAGGCTCAGGGCGAACGGACAGCAAGACAAAATGTTAAGAAATATATGCTCAGATACTTAAGTCTACGCCTCGCACTCTTGCAGTCGTCGCAGAACGTCTTCACGGACGCTCTCCAGTTGGCGGCCGATGAATACGAGCTGTGTCTTGTCCGCGGCAAATTCCTCCAAATCGGCGCGTCCCACCACGTAATTGAAGAGATGGCAGGCATCACTGAAGCGGACGAAACCCTTGACGCGGAAAACCGCCGGCGGCAGGGTCGAAATGAATCGGCTGAATTTTTCTTCATCCAGGCAGGACTCGGTCTGGTAAACAAATGATCGAAAGGTGGTCTCGCCATGATGCGTCCATGGCACGGTAGGTCTCTCCTGTGGCGCCAACCCGAAAAGCAGCTTCGTATCCATGTCGCACCCCATCGTCTTGAAAAACACGGCATTTTCATTGTACTGCCTTATCTGGTGCTCCACTGCCTGTACTTCGTCGGTGGTCATCTGATCGATCTTGTTGATGAGGATAACGTCCGCCGCCTTCAATTGAGTATCCATCGTGTGACTCACGTAGGGAAACTTGAGGCTCATGTAGGCGTCCACAACAAAAACGACGCAGTCCAGACGGACGTCGGGCAGGTTGTCCTGAACTTCGTAGACGAGAGCATCGGATTCAGCCACCCCCGTTGCTTCGACAACGATGAATTCGGGCTGAATGGTGTCCACGATCTCCCGAACCGCCGCTTCGAACTCTCCCGTCAGCGAACAGCAGACACAGCCGCCCAGGAGCTCGACAATCTGAATGTTCTTCCCCTTCAGTACCTTACTGTCGACGGCCACTTCCCCGAATTCATTCATGACAACCGCGATGCGGCGATCGGCGGCACCCACGATACGCCTCACCAGAGTGGTTTTCCCACTTCCCAAAGATCCTGTGACAAGCATGATGGGAGTTCTGGATTTCATGAAATCTCCTACGGTACTCGTCCATTGCCTCGTTCAGACGGCCCCAAGTGCACCCTAACCTTTCACATTCCCGATGGGAATGAAACGAGCCACTCTCCTGCTGATCCCCGCCCGCTCCGTGGCCAGAACCACTTCGTCGATATCTTTGTAGGCAGGCCCCGCTTCCTCGGCCAATCCCGAGAACGAAGCAGTTCGCAGGTAAATGCCCCTCTCTTCCATATCCTCCAAGAGCTTTTTTCCGTGAAATTGCCTCTTGGCCTGATGTCGGCTCATGGTCCGACCGCTTCCGTGAGCGGTGCTGAAAAAGGTCTGCCCCCCTTCTTCCACTCCTGCCAGCAGGTACGATCCGGTTTCCATGCTTCCGCCCACAATGACCGGCTGCCCGGTTTTCCTGTAAATGTCCGGCAGCTCGCTCGACCCCGGTCCAAAGGCGCGTGTGGCCCCCTTGCGATGCACCAGAAGCTGCCTTTGCCTGCCTTCGACGGTGTGCTCCTCCAATTTGGCGGTATTGTGAGCCACGTCATAGACCTGGTGCATCCCGAGATCGGCAGGGTCCCGGTTGAAAACTTCGGCAAAGACTTCGCGCACCCGGTGAAGGATAACCTGCCGGTTGGCAAAGGACATGTTGATGGCGCATTTCATGGCTGCAAAATAGTCCTGACCCTCGGGGGAAAGGAAAGGAGCGCATGCCAGCTCACGGTCCAGAATTTTGATGCCGTACTTCTTTTCCATCACCTTGAGAAAAATCTGGAGATAATCCGTGGCCACCTGGTGGCCGAAGCCGCGACTGCCACAGTGAAACATGACCACGACCTGGTTGGGCTGTGTGATGCCGAACGCATCCGCCAGCCGGGCGTCGATAACATTTTCAGGCTTCACCACCTGGATTTCCAGGTAGTGGTTTCCGGAGCCGAGGGTACCGATCTGCTTGAATCCCCGCTCGACAGCCTTCTTGCTGACCTTGGAAGAATCTGCCCCACGGATGCATCCTCGCTCTTCCGTGCGATCCAGGTCCTCCGCCCATCCGTAACCATTTTTGATGCACCAGTCCGCTCCCTGTTCGATGACACGACGAAATTCACTTTGAGAGATATCGATGAAGCCGCTTCCCCCCACTCCCGAAGGAACGCGGGCAAAAAGCCGGTCCACCAGCTTCCGCAGCTGAGGTTTGACTTCCTCGTAAGTGAGGTTCGTAAGGACGAGGCGCATGCCGCAATTCACGTCAAAACCGATGCCGCCCGGAGAGATGACCCCTGTTTTGAAATCCATGGCAGCCACGCCGCCAATGGGGAAGCCATAGCCCCAATGACCGTCGGGCATACAGTAGGAATAGCCGACAATACCGGGCAGCGTCGCTACGTTGGTCACCTGGTCGATGACGCCTTCATCCATGTTCTCCATGAGCTTTTGCGTGGCATAGATCCGAGCGGGAACCCGCATCCCTGCTTTATGGGTCGTGGGAATTTCCCAAACCGTATCGGAAACTCTTTTGAAGTCTTTGAATGTGGCCATAGGTGTCTCACTTTCTATGCCGCCTTTACGCGGAAAAAAATCTCATGGTCTGGCCAGGAAGAGGAAAAAGCAAGCGTTTGCCGGGAAGCTTGGGGGAATGGAAAAAGGGATCACAGCTTGGAAAAACGCCAGGCCAGGAGAACAAGCCTCACTGCAAACATATGCTAACTGGTTCGAATCATAATTCAAACTGCCCATAAAAACCAGACCGGAGACACGACTTTTATCTCGATGCAGGGGCTTTACCCCTTGTGCATCCTGCCCCGCCGAGTAAAGTATGCTCTAAAATCTCGATTCGTTAATAATTTCCTTGACAGTATCGTCGGTCCCCTTTTATTTTACTCAAACACAATTAAAAATAATTATAATCACAAGAAAAAAGGGATTGTACCCAAATGGCGGGTCCGGTCGTGTTCGACACCTATTTTTATTATTATTTTCCCGGACGTGGAAAACGGTGCTGACCTGCCCCTGATGTATTGAAGACCATAGTTCGTCTCCCCAAGCCGCAGGTTCAGCCTGCGGCTTTTTTGTTTTCGTGGGGAGCACCACGGCGAGGCTGCGATGCCTGAGGAAGCAGGCGGGAGAGATGGAGGATGTCCTTGAAGGAAGCCTGGGTTTGCCTGAAAGAGTGGTCTCGGGAGATGGTGACCACTGCCCTGGAGAACGGCGCAGATGCCCTCGTGATCCCGGCTGGATGGCAGGAGAGAGTGAAAGCCCTTGGCCGCATCACCACCGTCAGTGACGATGGAGACCTGAAACCGGGGCAGGATGTTTTTTTTGAAT
>DAIQOB010000399.1:0-3261 GCA_036788075.1 Syntrophobacteraceae bacterium | reverse complement strand
CGACTCCCCTCGTCTTGTCCGGTTCCCTATTCCTATCCCTGTTCTTGTCCTCTGAACGGACACCCAAGGGCCGAAGAGATCTTTCGTGCGGCTCTCATCACGGACGGCACAAGCTCTGTAAGAAGGCGCTCCTGAGTGATTGTGCTGACCGAGCCCGATACATTGACCGCCGCAATCGGTTTCCCGGTGTAATCGCGAATGGGTGCTCCAGCAGCTCTCAGCCCAGCCGCAACCTCCTCATCGCAGATGGCGTATCCCTGGCCGCGAACGACGGCCAATTCAGCCAGGAAGGCCTCGCGCGTTGTGATCGTCTGCGGTCCCAGCTTTTCGAGCCTGGTCTTCTCGAAGAAAACATCGAGAGCATCATGCGTGAGCTCAGAAAGAAGAACCTTGCCGATCGTCGTACAATGTGCGGGCAGATGAGAGCCAATATCGAGCACAATTCCCACGATTGCACGGTTTCGGACCCTGTCGATATAAATGACATCGATCCCGTTCATAATGCCCATACTGACAGTCTCGCCCACTTCCTGAGCAAGCTGCTCCAGGTATGGTCTTGCAACCTGTCGGACTTCTAGATCGAGTGCCCTGAAGCCCAACTGCAAGACCTTCAGTGAAGGACGGTAACGACGCGTGGAGGGCTCTTTCTCGAGATAGCCCATCCTTTCCAGAGTGCTCAGGAAACGAAATGCCGTGCTCTTGTTCATCCCGAGCGATGCAACGATATCGCTCAGACTCAAAGAACGCGTATCGCGTGTAAACAATTCGAGGATTGCAAGGCCGCGCGCCAGTGCTTCAACCTGGTAACCGGACTCATGAGATTCCTTCTTGGTGACACTGAGTTTCATTCATTAAAACCTTATTCTTAAGAGTGGCACTTTTCGAGTATCGAACTCGCCTGGGCTTGTCAAGAAGATTCTCTGAAGCACGAATATTCACTGGCTCGTCAATCCGCCCGCCGCATGAATTCGCGCATCTTGTCGCGAAGTTCAGAGGCCCGTGAACACGGTTATTGCCCACTTCTTCAGTTCCCAGTTGTTATTTCCAGGTATTCCAGCCAATTCTCAATGGTTTTGGGTCCAACGCCGGTGATTTCCTGGAGCTCCTGCAGCCCCTGCCAGGGCTTCTTCGCGCGGCGCGCGACGATTTGAGATGCCATTTCAGGCTTCATTTGCGGGATCAGGCACAGCTCTTCCACCGAGGCCTCGTTGGGATTCAACTTCAATCCCAGCGTCAACCGGGCTGCAGCGTCCATGAGCTCCAGCTCGATCTCGGGCAAGCCCACGGGGTCCGGGTGGGTGACTCGTATCCTCTGCCCGTTCTGCAACACCTGTTGGTCAAAACCAGGGGGCATGCCGGCCGACGGGTTTCTGGTTAACCCGCCTGCGGCTTCCACCGCGTGCCGCACGGTCGGGGCGTTTGGGGGACCTGTCGGCTCCAGGAAGTGAACACCCGGCTCCTGCACGTCACCCAGGATTTCGACGATAACGGGCATGGGGGAAGGCGGGGCGGGTGCCCTCAAGGTCTTGGACCAGCGAACGAAGAGGATCGCGAGGCAAACAGCCGCTACCAGGGCAATGGCACGGAAGAGGCTCCGGTCTATGGATGCGATGCTGCGTTTGTCCATGAGTCATTCTCAAACAAGTCCTGTATCGGAGCTGGAAGGGCAGGGGTTTCCAGGACTTTCGGGTTCTGCATGTCCGGCAGGCGCAGGGTGAGTCTGTGAGCATGCAGAGCGAGGCGATCGAACCCGTGCGTTTGTCTGAGGTAACTGATGGCCCGCTTGGATCCGTAACGCGAGTCCCCCACGACGGGATGCCCCGAGAGCTTGGCATGGCGCCGGATTTGATGGGTGCGGCCGGAAAGCAGCTCGATTTCCACAAGGGTGTAGTGGGCGCTGTGGCCCAGGACCCGGTAACGGGTGCGGCTGGCCTGCCGTGGTTCGGCGCCCTGGGGGTCGTGACGCCCGCCGGCGGTCCTGGCAAGGGGCCAGCCCCAGGTTCCTCTTTCTTCGTTGCCTTCCATCTCCAGTCGGCCATGCAAAAGAGCGACGTAATGTTTCCGGGCGCGACGGCATTCAAACTGCTTGGAAAAAAAGCGGAACACTTCCCGTTTGGCGGCCAGCAGGACGATGCCGCTCGTTTCCCGGTCCAGGCGATGCACGGGATGGAGGCCAAAACAGGGGTCCATGGCGATTTGCGCTTGAAGTGCGGGTTCTTCATGGATGAAAGCCGAGGCAATGGAACAAAGGTCCCGGCCGGCTTCATTGTGGACCGTCATTCCCGGGGGCTTCTCCACCGCCAGCCACCCCTTTCCCAATGCCAGCACGGGAATCTGGATGTTCCTGTGCGCGATGTCCGTCACGATGGCTTCGTTTTTCATAGGTTATTTCCGATGGGGGCGCCCTGGACGCAGACAGGCCTCACACTCTTTCGTGATCTTCCGTGAGAATCCATTGAGAATATTGTCATGTTTTTTATTGAAGGCTAACATGTTAAAATAACTGATAAAAGATGATTGTAGCTCCTGGTCTTGCAGGAGACATTTTGCAATATTCTCAATCGGCGTCATGGCAGAATGCTTGGTTAAAGTTGAGATGAGTTCGCTAATCCTTTGCAGCACTTTGAATTTTTTCGCTTTGTCTGGTTATTCTATTTGATCGCGCGAGATGGCACACCTTCTGCTTTGAACTCTTCCCTATAGCAGGCGCCAAACATTCCAATCATTATACCTTGAAGGAAGAAGGGGGGAACAGTGGAACATACCTGTCATAAGAATTTTCGACTCATCGACGATTTTTGTGATCAACTGATCCAGCTCATTGAAGTCGCCCGCCGGTTCGAGGAGCAAGGGAAGGACGCCATGCTGACCTATGGATTCATCAGTGCATGTGCCTTCCAGATCCGGTTGACGGCCGAGGAGCGACGCAGAGCCCTCGCCCGCATCCAATATGAGCGCGTCCTGGCTGAAAATCAGTCGGAGCTCGCCGGGATGGAGTCCCCGCCGGATCCTCGATCCTGCGCCATAAGTGCGGGAAGAGTGGCAAGGAACCGGGCCTGATCGGCCGGCATGCTTCCCGCCGGGATGGATGTCAAGCCTCCGCCGCAGCGGGCAGCTCGACCGTGAAGACGGTTCCCGCCCCTGGTGCGCTTTCGAAATGGATGAGTCCTCCATGGGCGGACACGATGCGGTGTGAGATGGCGAGCCCCAGCCCCGTTCCGGTATGCTTCGTGGTGAAAAACGGATTGAAAATGTGCTTTT
>DAIQOB010000398.1:0-3282 GCA_036788075.1 Syntrophobacteraceae bacterium | reverse complement strand
GGCCAGTCCGATCCCGTAGCCTTCCCGCTTTTCAGTGCCGCAGCCTCGATGGAAGAGGTCGAAGATGAAGGGAAGCTCCGCCGGATCGATGCCGATACCCTGGTCCATGATTTTCACGACGATCCCATGATTCACTTCCTTGGCGGAAATGGTGATGACTCCCTGCCCTTTGGAAAACTTGAGGGCATTGTCCAAAAGGTTGGTGAAAACCCTCCGGAGCCGGTTGGCGTCCGCCTCAATGATGGGGAGGGCCTCCTCGATCTGCAGCTCCATTCGGATGGCAGTCTGTGCCGTTTTGGCCCGATAGGCTTCGAACAGCTCCAGGAGTTCCTTTTCCAGGGAGATGGAATCGAAGTTCAGCTTCAATCTGCCCGTCTCCAGGCGTGAAAACTCGAGGAAATCGTCCACGAGGGATTCCAGCTTGGCGGCTTCCTTATTGATAATGCGAAGATACTCGATTTTTCTTTCTTCTTCCATGCCGGCCGATTTGTTGAGCAGGCGGAGGGCAAGGCCGTGGATCCCCGTCAGGGAAGAGCGCATGTCATGCGCGAACATGGAGATCATATTGGCCTTTTCGCGCTCCAGGGCCTTCAGGTGCGAAATATCGGTGACCACGGCAAAGCTGCCCTTGTAATCCCCGTCTGGCCCCACCATGGGAACCGAGGAGACGATGGTGGAGATTTTTTCCCCTTCCCGGGCGGCCCAGGTGGTTTCGTACGAAACGATCTCACCCCGGTTGCGGCGCAGGAGCTGCTCATGCACGATTTTCTGCTGGGCTTCTTCGATGAATTCCATCAGGGATCTGCCGATGATCTCGTCACGGGAACATCCCCACATGCGGCAAAGTTTTTCGTTGACGTAGGTGATGACCCCGTTCTCGTCTTCGATCTCCAGCCCCTCGTTCATCGTTTCCACAAGGCTTCGGTAGCGCTCTTCGCTTTCCTGCAGGGCACGCTGAGCGCGCACCCGTTCGGCGATCTCCTTTTGCAGCTGATTGATCTTTTCTTCCAGCTCCTCCGACTGCCGTATCAGGAGCATTTCCCGCTCCTGGTAATAGTCTATCTTCTGCTTCAGCTCTCCCGGAGTCACCTTCAGATCCGACAGGATTTCGGCATACACCTCCGAAAGATCCCGGGCTTCCCGGGGAGTGAAGACGATGGCGTTGGACAGGGCCTTGTACGCCGCAGCCGACCCGATGGACCCCGCCAGGGACTTTTCCACTTCGCTTTGCAGCTCCACCAACTGAACGATGGAAACCTTCTGGTGCTCGTCGATGCAGGCTTCCTTCATGCATTTGTCAAGAATCGCTTCTGCATCCTGCTGCGAAAAATACTGCCCGAGGATTTTCCGGATGTCCCCGACCTTCTGAGAAAGATCGATGTAGGCCTCACGACCTCGAGGGCGATAGAGGGGAGAGCCGGGAGCGAGGACGGTCACGAACTCTTCCGCCAGGCTGAGCTCTTCTTCGGTTGAATCTGCAAAGAGGGATCCCACCACATAACAGCCGACATTGAAGAGCACGGACCAGAAGACCGTATGGCTCAAGGGGTCCAGCGCCGTGAGACCGAAAAGATGCTCGGGATTCAGGAAGGCAATTCCCCAGGGTCCCTCATCCAGCAGGCGCTGAGCCACCCATCCGCTCTTGACGAAAGACGGAAAAAGCAGCGTGTAAAACCAGACCAGGAAGCCTGCCCCCATTCCCAGGAGGGCTCCCGTCTTGTTGGCGCGGCGCCAGAAGAGCCCCCCGAGGATGGGAGGAGCGAACTGAAGCATGGCGGCAAAGGAAATGAGGCCGATATTCACCAGCATGTAGGATTCACCGACACGATCTTCAAACCAGTAACAAAGGAGCATGTAAAACGCCACGGCCGCCCACCGGCACTTGAGAAGATGCCGTTTGAGGAAGCCGAGGAAGGGGACCCAGCCGACAAGAGGCAGCAGGAGATGATTCGTCATCATGGTGGCCATGGTGACGGAGCTGATCATGATCATGCCCACGGCGGCAGAAAACCCGCCGATGAACACGAGGAGGGAGACCCAGGGCTCGCCATGATTGAGGGGAAGCAGCAGCACGAAATTGTCCGCCTGGGTAACGGGATAGCCTTTGAGCAACCCTCCCAGGGCGATGGGAACGACAAAAATATTGATGAGGAGCATATACAGCGGAAAAAGCCACATGGCCGTGCGGATATGCCTTTCATCGCCGTTTTCCACAACGGCCACGTGGAACTGCCTCGGCAGGAAGAGAATGGCGGACATGGACAGAATGAAAAAGCTTGCCCAGCGCGTATAATACAGATCTTCCTTCCCCCAGAAGCTCACCATCATCCGGTAAGGAGTCTCCGTGACCTGGTGAAAAATGTCCTGAAAGCCGTCGAACATGACATAAGTCACGTAGAAACCGGCTATTAGAAACGCCAGGAGCTTCACCAGGCATTCCACCGCCACGGCCATGATCATGCCTTCATGGCGCTCCGTGGGATCCAGCCTTCGCACTCCGAGGATGATGGTGAAGAGGATCATCACGACGGTGACGACGGGCCCCACGTGCGCCCCGATCCAGGAAGACATGGAAGCCCCCTGCTGAGCGGCCTGAGGCGAGGCGCCGGTAATGAGCACAAACGTGCTGATGATGGCCTTCAACTGCAGGGCAATATAAGGAACGATCCCCACAATGGCAAAAAGGGTCGCCAGGACGGCCAGGGGCTGGGACTTGTTGTAGCGGGCCGAGATGAAATCGGCGATGCTGGTGATATGGTGCAGGTTCTTGAGCCGCACCAATTTTCGCAGCACCGTCCACCAGAGAACAATGAAGACGGTAGGCCCCAGGTAAATGGGAAGAAAAAGAAGACCGGATGTGGCGGCCATGCCGACGCTTCCGTAGTAGGTCCACGCACTGCAGTAGACCGCCAGGGACAGGGAATACCAGACCGGATGGTTCGCCGGGCTCATTCCTGCCGCCGACCTGCGCTCCACCCACAGGGCTACCAGGAAGAGAAAGCCCATGTAGGCACAAAAAACCCCCAGGACTATTCTCGGATCGAGCATGGGTGATCCTTATTTTTGCCCGAAATTTCCTCGGAATCTGAATTGTTGCAGGAGCGGCTGATAAAGAAAAGCACAAGAATGGCTGCCCCCCAAAGGGAAAAGACACCAAAAAAGGTTGTCTGAGGGCCTCCCCCATGCAGCACTTTCAGGAAGGGCCAGCTGAAGAGAGCGATTCCCAGGAAAAAAAGGAGAAAATGAAATTCGGTCTGCTTGAAAAGATTTTGTACCCGCTTC
>DAIQOB010000397.1:0-3321 GCA_036788075.1 Syntrophobacteraceae bacterium | reverse complement strand
ATCCGACGCCAAAACTTACACGCGGAGATTCGAGACTTCCGGGATCTTCTTTCCCATGGCACGGCGCAGAATATCGGCCTCACCCAGTGAGTAGTTGGCCAGGACGCTGGCGATCTTCATAACCTGCTCCTGGTAGAGGATGACGCCGTAGGTCGGCTCCAGGATGGGTCGAAGCTCCTCCAGGTCGTACACGACTTCGATCTGGCCATGCTTCCCCTGGATGTAATTTTCCACCATGCCGCTTTCCAGGGGACCGGGACGGTAGAGAGCCACCAGGGCCACGATGTCGGCGAAGTTTTCCGGGCGCAGGCGCAGCAGGATATCGCGCATCCCCGAGCTTTCCAGCTGGAACACCCCCGTCGTATCGGCCCGGCTCAGCAACTCGTAAGTAGCCGGATCATCCAGGGGAAGCTCTTCAATGTTGAGGTCCACCTGGTGATTTTCGCGGACAAGCTGCACGGCATTATTGATGACGGTCAGGTTCCTCAGGCCCAGAAAGTCGAACTTGATGAGGCCAGCCTTTTCCACGTACTTCATGGAATATTGCGTGACGACTTCATCGTCCTGCCCTTTGTAGAGGGGCATGTATTCCACGATGGGCTTATCGGCCATCACCACCCCCGCTGCATGCGTGGAGGCATGGCGGGTGAGTCCTTCGAGAGCGAAGGCGATTTCGAAAAGCTCCCGCAGCTGGGGGTCCTCGCGCTGGAGCTCGCCCAGACGCGGCTCCAGTTGAAACGCCTTCTGGAGCGTCATCCCCGGGGACGACGGTATCAGCTTGGCGATCCGGTCCACTTCGTTGTAGGGCATGGCCAGAGCGCGCCCCACATCGCGGATGACGGCCCGGGCCTGCATGGTCCCGAAGGTGGTGATCTGGGCCACCCGGTCCTTGCCGTATTTCTCCGCCACGTACTTGAAGACTTCCTCACGACCGTAAATGCAAAAATCTACGTCGATATCGGGCATGCTGATGCGTTCGAGGTTGAGAAAGCGCTCGAAGATGAGACCATGCTCGATGGGATCCAGGTCCGTGATGCTCATGACATAGGCCACCAGGCTTCCGGCGGCGGACCCCCGGCCCGGCCCCACTGGAATGCCCCGGTTCTTGGCATAGTTGATGAAATCCGCCACGATGAGAAAATAGGCAGGGAAGCCCATCTGGCGAATGACATCCAGCTCGTAGCGCAGCCGCTCCTGGTATTCCCTCTCGTCCTCGCCGTTGAAATCGGGACGCTTCTTGCGAATCAGCCGCAGTCGTTTTTCAAATCCTTCCCAGACGGTCTTTTCAAAACGGTCTTCGATGCTCTCCCCTTCATCCAGAGGGAAAACGGGGAAATGGTAACTCCCCAGATCGATTTCAAGGTTGCAGCGTTCGGCGATGGCAACGGTATTCTCGATGGCGTCGGGCACATGAGCGAATTCCTGGACCATTTCCTCCGGCGACTTGAAATAGAGCTGGTCCGTGTGGAACTTCATGCGCTTCTCGTCCAGGATGGTTTTTCCCGTCTGAATGCCGAGTAGGATTTCATGGGCGCGGGCATCGCTGCGGCGCAGGTAGTGGCAGTCGTTGGTGGCCACGAGGGGCAGCCCCAATTCACGCCCCAGGCGGATGAGCCCCTCGTTGACGATGGCCTGTTCCGGAATGCCGTTGGCCTGGAGCTCCAGGTAGAAATTGTCGGGACCGAAGATTTCCGCATATTCCAGGGCCGCTTTGCGTGCGGCCTCCTCCTGGCGGCGGAGGATGTGCGTGGCGACCTCCCCCTTCAGACAGGCCGAGAGGGCGATGAGGCCCTCGCTCCACTTTCTGAGGATCTCCTTGTCGATGCGGGGCTTGTAGTAGAATCCCTCCAGGTAGGCCGAGGAAACCAGCTTCATGAGGTTCTGGTAACCGGTGACATCCCTGGCAAGGAGCAAAAGATGATAGTTGCGGTCTTCGTCCACGGCCCCGCCGTTTTCATTCCGGCTCTGTCGGTCGAGACGGCTCCTGGGAGCGAGATAGACTTCGCAGCCGATGATGGGCTTCATTCCCGCCTTTTTGGCCTTCTCATAGAATTCAAGGGCCCCGAACATATTCCCGTGGTCCGTTACCGTCACGGCGGGCATGCTGAAGCTTCGAGCCGTATCCAGGAGATCCTGCAGGCGGATCGCCCCATCCAGAAGGCTGTACTGAGAATGAACATGCAGGTGGACAAAAGAAGACATGCGCTAAACTCCCACAGAAAAGATCGTTTCCAACAGCCGCCAGGTACTCTGACCAGGCATCCTTTCCCTACTCATAGCCCCTGCAAATGGAAAGAACAAGGAATGAATCCGCTCCGCCGGTGTGCTGGTTTCTAACGCACGACTGAAACTCAAAAAATTCATTCAGTCCTCCAGAATCCCGCCACCTCTTTTATGGAGAGATCAGATGGCAGCAATTAACGCTTGACTTACTCCCACGACATCGTTTAAGTTTCCCTCTGTCTCAAGGATCGTGCGGGTGTAGCTCAGTTGGTAGAGCACAAGCTTCCCAAGCTTGGGGTCGCGGGTTCGAATCCCGTCGCCCGCTCCAGTCAGACGGTTACTCCTTCTCACAAAGAAGGCTTCCCTTTTCGAGGTGGCAGCGATTTTCTTCTTTTTGGGAGAAAGCGCAGCTTCCTTCGAGTAGTGGATGACAAGACTTCTGGATTCTCTGAAAAGAGAAGCCTAAATTTTGGCTATATTTAGATAATTGTCGGGTCTATCGAGGGAAGTGGGTGATTTTTTACCCACTTTTTTTATTTTTGGGCGATGAGCTGACGCCCCAGGGAAAGACGGGAACCATGTCCGAAACGGGAGACAAGACCCAGGAAACCATTGCCCGCATATGGGAGCTGGTGGAACCGGTGATCGAAGCGGAGGGAATGGAACTGGTCGAGGTGGAATATCGCAGGGAGCCTCACGGATGGGTCCTGCGCCTTTATATCGATCAGGAGGACGGGATCACCGTGGATGATTGCGCCAACATCAGCCGGATTGTCAGCGATCTACTGGATGTGGCGGACCCCATCCCCATCGCCTATCATCTCGAAGTTTCGTCGCCCGGCATGAATCGCCCTTTGCGAAAGTTGAAGCATTTCCAGGAGCACGTGGGAAAAATCATCGAAGTACGAACGCTCACTCCACTGACACCCCTTTTGAACCGCCGCAACTTCAAGGGCATCCTGGCGGAAGCCGGGTCGGAGGGCATCCGTATGGACTGTGACGGTCAGCAATTTGATATTCCACTGGTTCTCGTGGAGCGGGCCCGTTTTTGCTACTTCGAAACTATGAAGAAATAGTACCACGTGTTAAAATAATTAT
>DAIQOB010000396.1:0-3348 GCA_036788075.1 Syntrophobacteraceae bacterium | reverse complement strand
TGAGCGGGACCGACCCTTCAGAAACCCTCCTGCATCACACCGTTTACCCTAATTTGTTGAAAATTCTTGTCAATAGAAATGTAAACTTTTAGTTTGTTAATGATCGCAAGTGGTTGTCTTGAGTTCATTACGATTCCGTCAGGGGAACCGTGGGAGCCGATGACAACGCCAGCGCCGTTGCTGTGCACCTGGAGACCGCTGGTATTCTGAAATCCCTCCAGGGGCGTGCGCCCATCGATGTCGCGGTCCGATTCGTTTCCTTCGCCCTCGAAGAACCGCCTGTTTTCAATACGCGGCAGATGGACAACAGGGTGCACGCCGCAAGGTTCATGGAGAGCGGGGAAAAAATCGATGGAGAATGATCTGCCTGGAAATGGTGGGCTACGACTACCGGCAGCCGGGCTGCCAGGGTTACCCCTTCCCGGCCATGTTCATGGGATTCCCCAGAGTGGGAAATCTCTGAAGTTGGGGGGGAAAGCCCCCCCGTTGCCCGTTAATGCCTTATGCAAAGTCAATCAGTAGAGTTCCAACACGCATCACAACAATTGATTAAAATTAGGAGACTCCTAATTTAACGCTGTCCCTCAGCCTTTGGCGGTACAGGCATCCTTCAGGTTCTCCACATTCTCTCCGAAGGGCTTTGACATGATTTCATTCCTATCACCACAAATGATAGTTGCCGCAATCTCTGCACTGTCTGTAATGATTTCACGGCAATGAAGCGCATGTTCCCGGCAAAGCCAGTTGTCTCTCCACTGCTTGCAAATTTCACGACACAGCGTATTGCCGTACTTGCTCTTGATCATATTGGGCAGCTGGTTGAACATTCTGTAAAGTCCTGGAGTTCCATAGAGCTGTTCAGCAGCGGCTTTGGCTGCGGCTTTCCTGTCTTCCCCTTCGGGGAGACTGCTGCGTCCGTGTACCGCACCGACAGCCAGTACAGCCCCAACGATTGCACCGCACGTGTCTCCGTAGAGTCCGATACCTCCTCCCAATCCCGTTGCCAACTTGAGGACTTCGCGGGGAAGCCCTGTGTCTACATGCTCCAACACTGCTTCCAGAACGCATTCTGCACAATTGAATCCCTTTGAAAAATTCTTCCTTGCCCGTTCTTTTACCAATGCGATTTTTTCTTGAGCTTCCATTTGTTCCTCTCACATGAATTAGATTACGACCTCAACGGAAAATATAGCCTTGGGAAGGTCCCCTGCATCACTCCGCCTCCAACAGCACAGCATCATCGCAGCGCGCACCTCTGGAGCGGACGGCAAATCCCAGAGTTAATAGACGACACGCAGAGCGGGATCGGCTGTAATTGCACGCCTGGCCGAGATGTTCTCCCCGATGCGCCTGGGAAACACCCATTGACTTGGCGAGCCGATACTGCGTGAGCCTCAAGGGCGGGGGCAAACGAGAGTCGCCCGCTGTGAACCTTTTCTGAGTCTTTAAGGGTTATTATCATGACAGGCAAATAGTAGCCTATGACATCAGTAACGTCAACGGACAGGGACCGGACGCCCCAAGGCCGAAAGGTCGTGCAGCCGCCCTGAACGGGATACCCGTTTGTCCCGCTCATGTGCTTCTTTTTCCCCGCCCCAAGGACAGCACGATCCCCAAGCTGCAAAAGCCGGAGAAAACCACGAGCCCCACCCTCAGTGCGGCGAGAAACTGGGAGAGGCTGGCCTGGCCTATGGCCGATTCTCCCATGAACAGCGAAAAGACAAGAGCCACAGCGGTCATACTGACCGCCATGCCCAGCGTTCGCATGGCCCCGACCATTCCCGAAGCGATCCCGAACTGGCGCGGCTCCACGCTTCCCATGATGGCAGTCGAATTGGGTGTAATGAAGATTCCAAAGCCCGCACCGATGAGGATCAGCTCCATCACCAGGAAATAGAGGGGCATTTCCGCATCGAGGGTTAAAGCGGCCAGAATCAATCCCGTGAAGCTTATCAGCATGCCCACCGTGGCGAGTTTTGCCGGCTCGATCCGCTCAGCCAACCGCCCAGCCAAGGGGGATGCCATCATCTGCACCACGGGCTGAGTCAGGAGGATGATCCCCGCCTCCCTGGCAGCAAGTCCTTTGGCAGACTGCAGAAAAAGACTCATGAGAAAAGTGACGCCGAAGGTTGCAGCATAGTTACCCATAGCGGCCAGGCAGCTCATGGTGAAGAAACGATTTCCCCAGAGCAGTGACACATCCAGGAGGGGGTTCTCCAGGCGGCTCTCGAGGTAAAGAAAAAAAATGGATCCCAGAAATCCGGCCGCGATCATGGCTGGTCCCATTGGGACCTCCCTGGCGTGCACGGCACCCAGCATGACAAGCCCCACGCTGATGCCGTAAACGAGGGAACCAGTCCAGTCCATGCGCTCCTCGGAAGCCGCCGGCGCCGTCTCCTTCATGCCCAGAAGGCATGCGAGAGTGGCCGCCAGTCCGAGGGGAACCGACATGAGGAAGACGCTGCGCCAGCCGAAATTGCTCGTGAGATAGCCTCCAATAACCGGCCCCACGGATAGCCCCGCGTAGGTGCAGGCCGACACGATGCCGATCTTGCGCCCCCGATGCTCGGGTGCATAGGCGGCAGCCACCAGAGCAAGACTCCCCGACATGAACATGGCGGCTCCGAGGCCCTGAAAGAACCGCTGGACCATCACCATTTCCACACTCCGGGTGAATGCCAGGGAGAACGTCAGAACGGTGAAAATGCACAGCCCAGTGAGAAAGACCCTGCGCCTGCCTGCAATGTCTCCCAGCCGACCGAACGTGAGCATGGTCATGGCCAGCGACAGGGCATAGAGCTGCTCCACCAGCCCCAGTTGCACAGCCGAAGCATGCAGCTCGCTGCCGAGAGACGGCAGCGCCACCCCCACCGCCGTAAGCATGAAGGGAGTCAAAAATTGGGCGATGCAGACGGGAAGGAGCACCATGCCCGTCGTCGCCCCTCTTGTGTCATTCACTGTATGCCCTTCCGTTGCACCTTCCAACGCCTGATGCAGAGAACAAACAGGTAGTGCTTCAGCATCCCTTCCACCGCGCTATAGATCTTCTGTGCCGTTTGGAAACAACTATCGGGTCTTTCGCAGGACACGATCATGGTTTTATATTTCCGAGGGAATTTCCGAAGCACTCTTCCACGGTTGCCAAACAGTCTTCTTCCACCAGCTTATAGGCTGAGACCCGGGAGCGGCATCGGTTGGATGTCGGGCAGGGGCGAGCGCTTCGTTGAAACCATGTGTATGACTGTGCCATCGCAGCGAAAGGCGTCACCTGATCCGGCAGGTTTGGAAGTCCTCCCTGGAAGGCAACAACCGACAGGCTGTCAACGGACATGATACGCAACAATCCGC
>DAIQOB010000395.1:0-3355 GCA_036788075.1 Syntrophobacteraceae bacterium | reverse complement strand
CAAGGGGATCGATATCTATACCCATGTCGACATGCTTCCTACCCATGGCTATCCCGAGCTGAAAAAATACCCTCATTTTTATGGACATTACGGAACGGCGTGGCAGAACCAGCAGAAGGAGTTTGCCGCATTTCCGGGCGCGATTCTCATGACGACCAACTGCATCCAGAAACCCCAGGGCTCTTACTCGGCCAATATCTTCACGACCGGACTCGTCGGATGGCCGGGAGTCGTGCATGTCCCCAACGGGAATTTTGCCCCGGTCATCAAGCGTGCCCTGGAACTGCCGGGTTTCCAGGAAGAGAGCAATGGGAAGGAGGTCATGGTCGGTTTCGGGCGCAACACCGTCATGAGCGTTGCCGATACGGTGATCGATGCCGTGAAAAACAAGGCGATCCGCCACTTTTTCCTGGTGGCCGGCTGCGACGGGGCAAAGCCTGGCCGCAATTATTATACGGAATTTGTGGAAAAAGTCCCCAAAGACTGCGTTGTGCTGACCCTTGCCTGCGGCAAGTTCCGCTTCTTCGATAAAGACCTGGGAACCATCGGGGGGCTTCCCCGTCTCATGGATGTCGGGCAGTGCAACGATGCGTATTCGGCCATCCAGATCGCAGTGGCACTGTCCAAAGCCTTCAACGTCGGAGTCAATGATCTGCCGCTTTCTCTGATTCTGTCCTGGTACGAACAGAAGGCTGTGGCGATCCTGCTCACGCTGCTCCACCTGGGGATCAAGAACATTCGACTGGGCCCATCGCTTCCGGCCTTCGTTACGCCGAACGTGCTGGATGTGCTGGTGAAGAACTTCAATATCATGCCCATTTCCACGCCGGATGAGGACCTCAAGGCGATCCTGGGCTAACGGAGAACATCCGGGGCGGGTGCTGCCTTTCTATGCCTGCCCTGGATGGCTTCCGGTTTTCGATGCGCAAAGTCTCCTCCGAATGTTATATTATCAACTCTCAAAGGTCTCTTCAGGCTTCCACCGAAATTCCGGCGGATTCAGAGTAGAGCTTTCAATCCATTGAGGTCGTGACATCAAGAGGATGGCGACCTTTTCATGCTCACGAGGTAAACCATGCTGCGCGTATTGCGTCACGACATTTTGGACCCCGCCAAATTCGTCATTACCCTGGAGCTCGTACCAGGCAGGGAGTCCAGGGGATTCAAGATCGATACCGTCCTGCAAATGGCTGCCGACGCCTATGCCGACGGACGCATTTCGGCCGTTTCCATTACGGACAATCCGGGAGGCAATCCCTCCCTCAGCCCCGATGGGCTCGGCAATGAGATCTTTCGTTTCGGAATGGACGTGATCATTCACTTTACCTGTCGAGATTCCAACCGCATCGGCATGGAAAGTCGGGCCTGGCAGCTGGACCGGCTGGGAATGAAAAATATCCTGGCACTGACAGGAGATTATTCCGGCACCGGTTTTGGAGGCATGGGAAAGCCCGTGTTCGATCTCGATTCCGTGAATCTCGTTTGCGCTCTGAACATGATGAGCAGGAAAGTGGAAGAGCGCGGCGATCCCGAAAGCTTTCTCATCGGGTGTGCCGTCTCACCTTTCAAAAGTACCGAGGCCGAAACCTTTGCTCAGTATGCCAAGCTCTGCCGGAAGGTATCCGCCGGGGCACATTTCGTCATCACTCAACTGGGCTACGATGCCCGAAAGTTTCAGGAGCTCTTGCAGATCCAGCGTGACTTCGGTATCCAGATTCCCACTTTGGCGTCCGTATACCACCTCACCCCGGCTGTCGCTCAAATCATGAACAGCGGTAAGATTCCCGGCGTGGTTGTCACCGACAAGCTGCTCAAGCTGGTCAAGGACGAATGGCGCAACAAGCATGCAGGACGCAAAGCTGCAATCGAGCGTTCGGCACGGCTGATCGCTGTCGTCAAGGGGATGGGGTATCGTGGGGTTCACATCAGCGGTGTCCACCAGAGCTTTGAGACGGTTGCTCAAATCCTGGACCGGTCGGTGGAAATAGAATCCCGATGGAAAGAGTTTGTACGCGACTTCGATTTTCCTCAAGAAAACGGTTTCTACGTCTATAAAAAAGATCCCACCACAGGGCTTTCAACCAACGCACTCCATCCCTTCAGCGGCACATCCTCCAGGTTGGAGCGCATGGGCTACCAGTGGTTCAAGCATACCCACGATTTCCTCTTCGCTTTCGACAGTCCTCTAGCGCGCGGACTGCGCATTGTGGCCAGTGAGATGGACAAAAGAAGAGCGGGGCATCTCGTGATGCGAGTTGTGGAGGATTCGACGAAAACACTGCTCCTCAGCTGCCGGCGCTGTGGGGATTGCGCCATTCAGCACGTCGCGTTTCTTTGCCCGGAATCCCAGTGCCCCAAGCACATTCGCAACGGTCCATGCGGCGGGAGCCGCGACGGCCGGTGTGAGGTGCGCCCGGAGCGGCATTGCGTATGGTTCAGGGCCTATAATCGTTTGGCAGCGGTCGGTGCGACGAAAGAGCTGGCATTCGGTTGCGTCCCGCCCCGCATGTGGGAGCTCAATCGGACCTCCTCGTGGCTCAACTTCCACATGCGGCGCGATCATCAGAGCATGGGGATCGAGATCTCCAACGCATGCAGCGGACCTCGTAGTGAAATTCCGGCAGCCTTCCAGGCCGGCAGGAGCGAACCAAGGGCGAATCTGCGTGACGGCGAACAGGGAAAAGCGGGACCTGAACCGGGAGAGGGCGCCCAAAAGACATGATTCAAAGTTCGACCACCATCTCATTCACCCGCTGATTGCATGGGGACGATTTTTCCATTCTCGACAATCCTGAAAGATCGTCCCCGCCACTCCACCGTTTTTCCCACCAGGCTCACCATCCATACGGCAAAACTGAAAATGTCCCGCAGGGGCAGGAGGTGAAAGCTCCGGGCCAGGATCCGGTCGCCCAGCATCTGTACGCCTACCGTCCACGCCATGGTCATCCGGGCCGAAACGGCCAGGACGAACAAAACGAGGCTGGAGGGAGATCCTCCGTGCACAAGGGCGTTGAGGATGGCGAGTACTGTTCCATGGGTCACGAGGGAACCCGTATGACCCCACGGACGGCAGGCTCGAATCCCGCGAGCCCAGCGAACCTGGTGCCGGAACATCTTGAGTATGCCTGACGGGGGCAGGAAGGTTTCCACCGTGTAGGGAAGGAGGCGGATTTCAAATCCAGCCTTCCAGAGGAGATTTCCCAGCATGAAATCGTCCGCCAGGTAATGGGCGATGGCTTCAAATCCCCCGATGGCCTCCAGCTTCTCACGCGTGAGGGCCATGGTGGCGCCCAGGGCAAAGGATATCCCTTCGGCGAGCCGCGCGGCCAGGACCCCGGGAGCGAATCCCGCGCTG
>DAIQOB010000394.1:0-3362 GCA_036788075.1 Syntrophobacteraceae bacterium | reverse complement strand
GGAGAGCGTGGTCATGGCTGCCGCAGCCATGCCGCCCAGCACAAATGTCGTGAAAATCTGATGGGGGAGCGACGACGCGGGAACAAGCAGAATACCCGCCAGCCCCCAGCCGACAGCCGTGGCCGTGGAGCCGACCGTGAAATACAGTCCCCACCGTTTCAATTGGGGCATTTTCGGTGCAATGGCATGGTAGCGCCGGATGAGCACCCATCGCCCCATGAGGACGGCGAAAACGCAGGCCAGCCAGGCCATGAGGGTGGAATGGGGAACATGATCCCACTGGACGAGGGACAGGAGGGCCGCATTGATCAGTGAGACGAGGATCCCAAGATGGGCATCGGAAAAAAGGAGCTCGATCTGAGCGGCATGGATTTCCTCCTGCTTCTGCATGGGCTGGTCTTCCACGGATATGCGCTCCCTGTGACAAGAAATGGGGTCCGTCCTGCCTGTCCCATCGCCGCTCCCCCAGGTTCCAGGCGAGAGGGACGACGGGCGTGCGCGCCGGAGGATGCTGATCTATTGCCTTTTTCTTATGCTCCCATGAGCCCTGTACGAAATTTCTGCCTGGAAATGAGCTGGTCAAAAACCGGAGCGAGTGGATGACTGTTCCGAGGTCGCCGGGTAATTGTCTTTATATATGAGCAATATAGAAACGGATGTCAAACAATATGCAGCTGAAGGTGGAAAAAACAGAAGTATTTCGTATTACAACCCCTGCAACCCCATGGGGACGGCATGGCCCCGGCAGTAAGACACCCTCCAGCCATTGCGGGATGGAGGGTGCTGAAAATGCCGGCACGTACCGTACTTCACGCCGTCAGGCGACTCCGGAAAGGTCCAAATCGGGCAGCATGGAGCCATGCTTCAGAAGGTTGCGGTGCAATTCGAAGGCCGTGCGGAGATCATGGCGAATATGGCCGACCCTCGCACGCTCGACATACCGGTGCAGATAATCCCGATAGGCGGGATGGGCGCAGTTTTCAATGATGGCCTGAGCCCTCTGCATGGGTCCCAAACCCCTCAAATCCGCCAACCCCTGGTCCGTGGCGATGATCTGCACGGAATGTTCGTTGTTGTCGATGTGAGGGCACATGGGAACGACGGCGGAAATCTTCCCCCCTTTGGCGATGGACGGGCACATGAAAATGGAAAGATAGCTGTTGCGTGTGAACTCTCCACTTCCCCCTATGCCGTTCATGATGTCCATTCCGTAGACATGCGAGGAATTCACATTGCCGTAGATGTCCACTTCCAGGGCCGTGTTCATGGAGATGACCCCCAGGCGCCGCACGGCGCCGGGGTGGTTGGAAAGCTCCTGGGGCCGCAGCACAATACGGGGAACAAAGAAGTCCATGTTGTCGTAAATCTGCATCAAAACCTCCGGAGTCACCGTGAGGCTGGTGGTGCTGGCGCCGAGCAGCTTCCCCTGCTCCATGAGACCCACCAGCGAATCCTGGTACACCTCCGTGTACATGCTGAAGGGTGGAATCTCGGGACTGCTCCCCAGGGCCGCCATGACGCCGTTGGCCACGTTCCCCACGCCCGCCTGCAGGGGAAGGAATTCTGCCGGAATCCGCCCTTTGCGCATTTCTCCCAGCAGGAAGCCCAGAACGTGCTGGGCTATCCTTTCGCTGCGGGCGTCCACCGCCGCAAAGCTCGGCACGCGATCTGGCTCATCGGTCTCGATGATGCCGATGACCTTTTTCGGATCCACGATGGCGTAGGGATAGCCGATTTTAGTCAGAGGGTCGTTCAGCCGGATGGGGGTGCGATGGGGAACGGGAGGCAGCAGAAGGATGTCGGACATCTCCCGCAGCCGACGGGAATGGTAGCGGTTCACCTCCAGGATGACCCGATCCGCAACCCTCAGGTAGGTAGGGGAAGCACCAATGGAAGACGTGAGGTAGACTCGCCCGTCGGGGGTGACTTCCGTGGCTTCCACCACGGCAAAATCCAGTCTGCCGTGAAATCCCGCGAGGACCGTCTGAGGGAGATGCGACAGGTGCATGTCCACATATTCGACTTCCTGCCGGTTGATCTGCCTGCGCAACTGGGGACCGCTCTGGTAGGGCGCCCTGTAGGAAATGGCCTGGGCTTCCGCCAGGGGCTCGTCGATGCTTTCGCCGCTGGAAGCACCCGTCAAAACGCGAATCTTGAAGGGCTCCCCACGGCCGTGCAGCTCGTGAGCCCTGGCGGCAATGGCTCGCGGCACGGCCTTCGCCGCACCGGAATTGGTGAACCCGCTGAAAGCCACGGTGGCCCCGTTGAATATTTCCGCCACGGCCTCTTCGGGACTCAGCTTCGGAAATGCTTTCACTATGGACATGATGATTCTCCTCAGTATCAGGCACCCTGCAGCTCACAGTTCGCCGATGGTGGAAAGATCCAGGTCCGGCAGCATGGCGCCGTGCTCCATCAGGTTCAGATGCAGCTCGAAGCAGGTGTCCAGGTCGTGGCGTATGTGCCCCAGACGGGACTTCTCGATGTAGCGGTAGAGGTAATCGCGGTAGGCCGGGTGAGCGCAATTTTCGATGATGGCTCTCGCCCTCTGCATGGGCCCCAGACCCCGCAGGTCCGCCAGTCCCTGGTCCGTCACGATGATCTGCACCGAATGCTCATTGTCGTCGATGTGGGGAATCATGGGAACGACGTTGGAAATCCTGCCGCCCCGCGCAATGGATGGGCACACGATGAAGGACAGGAAGCTGTTGCGGGTGAATTCCCCGTTGCCTCCAATGCCATTGACCATGTCCGTCCCGAAGACATGGGAAGCGTTGGCATTCCCGTATATGTCCACTTCAATGGCAGAATTGACCGCGATGACGCCCAGGCGCCGCACCACTCCGGGATCATTGGAAATTTCCTGGGGACGCAGCACGATGCGGGGCACAAAGAAATCCATGTTTTCATACACATTCTTCAGAACCGCCTGGGAGAGGCTCAGGCTGCTGGCGCTGGCACCCTGGAGCTTCCCCCGCTCCATCAACTGGATGAACCAGTCGCGAATGGCCAGGGTGTACATCTTGAAGGGAGGAATATCCGGATGGTTCCCGAGGGCTTCCATCATACCGTTGGCGGTCTTCCCAGTACCCACCTGCAGAGGAAGGAGATCGCGAGGGATGCGGCCGACCTCCATCTCATCCAGGAGAAACCGCACCACGTGCTCGGCGATTTTGCGATTGGCCGGGCTGGGCCCTCCCCTGTCGGGAATCTGATCGGGCTCGTCCGTTTCCACAATGCCGATGACTTTGGCCGGATCCACATGGGCATAAGGGAATCCCATCCGCATCATGGTCTCATGAATGGGAATGGGCTGCCGCCGGGGCGGGGGATCCATGATGAAAATATCGTGCATTTCAGGA
>DAIQOB010000393.1:0-3380 GCA_036788075.1 Syntrophobacteraceae bacterium | reverse complement strand
GCCCGACCATTTGGCCACGAGAAAATGCCCCCGTTCGTGAATGAAGATGAGGACGCCCAAAACGACGACTGTGGAAAAGACTGCTGTCAGCAAGATCTTGTCCATTTTTGGGCCAGCCGGCCTGTTTCTTCCCTCGCCCATGCATCGGCCTCGAGGGTCTTCGCCAGGGTCAATGCACCGGAAGGCTCATGTCTGCGCATCGTTGTTTCGATGAGATAAGGAATATCGGCAAAAGAGATCCTCCCCTCAAGAAAAGCATGAACCGCCACCTCGTTGGCCGCGTTTAAAACTGCCGGCAGTGTAGAGCTTTTCTCGGCCGCTTCATATGCCAGGCGCAGGCAGGGAAATTTTTCCATATCCGGTGGGTAGAAGGTCAGCTTCTCCTGTCGAAAAAGATCCAGAGCTGGGCTCCGGACGGGGAGGCGCTCGGGGTAGGAAAGGGCGTAGGCGATGGGGATTTTCATGTCGGGCATCCCCAGTTGAGCGATCACCGAGCCGTCGATGTACTCCACCATGGAATGCACGATGCTCTCGGGATGAATATGCACGGCGATCTGCTCCACGGGGACATTGAAAAGCCAACGCGCCTCAATGACTTCGAGGCCCTTGTTCATGAGGGTTGCCGAATCGATGGTGATTTTCCGTCCCATGGACCAGTTGGGGTGGCAGAGAGCGGCTTCGGGAGTCACGCAGGACAGCTCCTCGGAGCACTTGTTGAAAAAAGGGCCACCCGATGCGGTGAGAAGGATGCGCTTGAGGTCGCGGCGGTGGTTCCCCTGGAGGGATTGAAAGATGGCGCTGTGCTCGCTGTCCACGGGCAGGATTTGAACCCCCTTCCGGGCAGCCCGCTCCATGACGATTTCGCCGGCGATGACCAGTGTTTCCTTATTGGCCAGAGCAATGTGCTTACCGGCTTCGATGGCGGCCAGAGTCGGCAATAGCCCTGCAGCTCCAACCATGGCGGACACGAGCATTTGGGCCTCGGGGATCGTTGCCACTTCCTCGTAGCCATCCGGTCCGAAGACAATTCGTGGCGCATGGGGGAGGGGCCCAAGGGCCTCGCGAAGGTGTTCCGCACCCTCGGCATCCATGACGGAGACCAGTCGCGGATTAAATTCTTTGATGTGCTCTTTAAGAAGGGAAATATTGCGTCCGGCGGCCAGGGCGCAAATCTTGAATCGACGGGGGAACTGTCGAACAATCTCCAGGGTGTTGACGCCTATGGAACCGGTGCATCCAAGGATACTGAGGGATTTCAGTGTCATAATGTTCTAAGCAACTGTCTGAAAATTCGTTTCCTCGTCATTCCGGCAGTCTTTAAGCCGGAATGACGAAACAAGGTGGATGCTCAGAGTGATTGACTCAACTTTTAGACAGCTTCTAAGGCAATCATCGATCCACCATCCACTGAAGAAACAGGTACGTGGTGGGAAAAGCAAAAAACAGGCTGTCCAGGCGGTCCAGGAGACCCCCGTGACCTGGAAGAAGCTCGCTGGAATCCTTCTTGCCGCAGAGCCTCTTGACGAGAGATTCCATCAGGTCCCCCATTTGCCCCACCAGCGCCAGGAATCCACTGAAAAAGAAAACCGCGGCAAAGCCGGGATCATCGATAAACAAACGAGCGAATATGGCACCCACCAGCATACTCGCCAGCAGTCCTCCAAGAGAGCCCTCGACGGTTTTCTTGGGGCTGACCCGTTCGTAAAGCTTATGGCGTCCCAGATGCTTCCCCGTGTAGAAGGCCCCTGCATCGCTGGCCGCCATGACGAGAAGAGTAAAAAAAATCCATGTGCTGCCGGCGGCGTCCTGCCCGACCAGCAATATGTAGCTCAGGAGATACGGGATGTAAAGCCAGCCCAGGCTGAATTGAGAAAGTCTCCTGATTCCGCCTGGATCCTCGGGGCTGAGGAAGAGGAGGCAGAGGAAGCCCGCAAAAAGGGCGAGGACAAGGGCACAGTGAAGCCCGACGGTTTCACCCAGTGCCGCCGCGGCGGGAAAAATCAGGCCCGTGGCAATGAAGAAGGCGCGCCAGGTTTGAGGCGTTTCCTCGGGAAAGGTCATGCGTTGATATTCCCAGAGGCTGACTCCGGTCATGAGAGTGACAACGAGGCACCAGCTCCAGAAGGGACCGAAGAGGAGCAGAAGTGCCACAGGGATGGCCATCGACAATCCCGTCACCAAACGTTGACTATGAGAATTCCACTGGCGCAGGTTCCACATGGCTCCATCCTGATGGGGGTGCATTGCGCAAGAGAAAAATGATGGAGGAAGTGATCCGCAGGGCGAAGGGGATCCAACCACTCCGAAGCGCGGCGGGTCAGTCGGTCGAATCGCTCTTGAGCTGGTCGCCCGTTTTCCCGAAGCGGCGCTCCCGTCCCTGGTAGTCTACCAGGGCTTCCATGAATTGCTCTTCTCGAAAGTCCGGCCACAGCAGTTGAGACGTGTAGAGCTCGGCGTAAGCCAGTTGCCACAGCAGGAAATTGCTGACGCGGTATTCCCCCCCGGTTCGAATGATGAGGTCGGGATCGGGATAATCCGCCGTGAAAAGATAGGAGGAAAAAACCACATCCGTGAGGTCCTCCGGGATATGCCGACCCTTTTGGACATCCTGGGCGAATTTCCTGGCGGCCCGGAGGATTTCCTGGCGGCCACCGTAATTGATGGCCAGGCTCAGTGTCAGTTTGTCGAATCCGGAGGTCTCGTCGATGGCCTTCCGCAGCTTTGCCAGCACATCTTCAGGAATCCCTTCGGGATCTCCCAGGTGACGCAGGCGAATCTCCTTATCCACCATCTCGGGAAGCTCTGATTCCAGGAACCTGTCCAGCAGGCTCCACAAGGCGCTGACCTCGGATTTAGGACGCTGCCAGTTTTCTTTGGAGAAGGCATAGAGGGTCAGATAGGGAATCTCGAGCTTTCGGCAGCAGCGGGCCACCTCCCGAACGGAATTGGCCCCCTCTTCGTGTCCAAAAATCCGGTTGCGGAACCGCTGCTTGGCCCAGCGGCCGTTGCCGTCCATGATGATGCCCACATGGCGCGGAAGTTTAGCGGGATCGATGGATTGCATCCTCAAATTTCCAGAATTTCCTTTTCCTTGGCGCTGTATATTTCATCGACTTTTTTGATGAAATCATCGGTGATCTTCTGAGTTTCCTCCTGAGCCTTGAAACCCTCGTCTTCGGAGATCTCTTTTTCCTTCTTGAGATCCTTGATCATTTCGTTGACGTCCCGGCGGATATTGCGAACGGCGACCTTGCTTTCTTCAGCCATTTTCTTGGCGAGCTTCACGAGCTCTTTGCGGCGATCGGCCGTCAGCATGGGAATGTTGATGCGAATGACCTTCCCGTCGTTCATGGGGGTGAGCCCCAGCTCGGATTTGAGAA
>DAIQOB010000392.1:0-3380 GCA_036788075.1 Syntrophobacteraceae bacterium | reverse complement strand
CTGATGAACAACCCTATCCTCGATGGAAATCGGCTCCAGGATCTCCAGGTCCTTAAATCGGATGATGTCATTGCGCATGTTGGAAAAGGCGAATTTCTTACGGTAGACGACGAACACTCGGATGGCACCCGCAAGCTGACCCTGAGCTCCCATGAGAAGGTCTCGGAAACCTACGAAAAGTTTCCCACCTACCTGACATTATGCCACCAGGGGGAGGGCGATGACGACCAGGTGGCCCTTACTTTTGACGACGGGCCTGATCCGAAATGGACTCCTAAGATACTTGATATCTTGAAAGAAAAAGAAATCAAAGCCGCTTTTTTCGTGGTAGGAGCCAAGGTGGAGGCCAACCCGGAACTGACCGAGCGCATCGTGAGGGAGGGACATGAAATCGGAATACACACCTACACGCATCCGAACCTGGCCATCGTCTCCGAAGAGCGCGCCTTGTTGGAATTCAATGCGAGTCAGAGGTTGATCGAATCCGTAACGGGGCGATCCACCATACTTTTTCGCCCACCGTACAATGCGGACTCCCGCCCCCAAAGCCTCAGCGAGGTGACTCCCCTCCGAATGGCCAATGCTCTCGGCTATCTCACAGTCACCGAAAACATCGACACTGAAGACTGGGATCGGCCCGGAGCCGACGTTATCCTGCAGCGCACCAAGCAGCTGCGCAGGAACGGCGGGAATATCATCCTCATGCACGATGCCGGTGGAAATCGACGTCAGACCCTGGAAGCATTGCCGCGCATCATCGACTACCTGCAGGGGCGGGGAGACCGCATCTCGTCTCTGGCTCAGATTCTCGATGAAGCCCCCGAATTTCTCATGCCTCCCGTAATGCAGAATGCCGGTTCCATCAACCGCCTGGTGAGCGGAAGCGGATTTCGTATCCTCCACTGGCTAGAAAATTTCCTCTGGTCATTCATGATTGCAGCGACAGCCCTCATTGCCCTGCGTACGCTCCTCATCGCCTCCCTGGCCATCAAGGAGCGCAGCAGAGGGAGCCAGTCCAACGCTGAGCTCTTCATCCCGCCCGTGAGCATTCTCATTGCCGCCTATAATGAAGAAAAAGTAATCGGGAGCACCCTGCGGAGCCTGCTGAACACCCGATACCAGGGGGAATTTGAGGTGATCGTCGTCAATGACGGCTCCGACGACCATACCGCGGAAGTCGTTGGACGCATGGCTGAAAAAGATTCCCGCATCAAACTGCTCCAGCAGTCGAACCGAGGCAAGGCCATGGCATTACGGCGGGGCGTCGAAGCAGCCGCCCATGAAATCCTGGTCATGCTGGATGCAGACACACTGTACCAGCCGGACACCATTGAACGACTGGTACAGCCCTTCCGCGACGATCGGGTGGGAGCAGTTTCCGGACACGCCAAGGTTGGCAATCTGAGATCCTTCATCGCCCGCTGCCAGTCCCTGGAATATACGTGTGGATTCAACCTGGATCGCCGTGCCTATCACCGCTTGAACTGTATCACCGTCGTGCCGGGGGCCGTCAGTGCTCTTAGAAAAGCCGCCGTTCATATAGCCGGCGGCATCAGTACCGATACCCTGGCGGAAGATACGGACTTGACCTTGAGCCTGCACAGGGAAGGGTTCCGTGTTGCCTATGTGCCGGAAGCCGTTGCCTGGACGGAAGCACCAGAAACCCTCGGTTCCTTGTCGAAGCAAAGATTCCGCTGGGCTTTCGGGACACTGCAATGCCTGTGGAAGCACAGGGACCTCGTCTTCAATACAAAGTACAAAGCACTTGCCTGGTTCAGTCTGCCAAGCATCTGGCTTTTCCAAATCCTTCTAGTGGCGGTGGGACCGCTGGTCGATGCGTTCCTCATCTACTCCATTTTCTTTGGCGTGGGAGAAGCCATCTACATTTACTTCCTCGTCTTCCTTCTCATGGATCTTTTACTGGCAGGCCTCGCCTGTTTTCTGGAAAAGGAGCCTCTTTCCCACGCATGGCTCATTCTTCCCATGCGATTTGTCTATCGGCCTCTCCTCAGCTATGTCATCTGGAAATCTCTTCTGAGAGCAGCGAAGGGCGCCTGGGTGAGCTGGGGCAAGCTGGAACGCACCGCGTCCGTACCGAGCCACCTCTAGATGCCCATGCGGCGTGAAGAGGCGTTGAGGCTGCCGATGTGAGGTTGCGAAATATGGAGGTCAACGGAGTCATGAGATTTGCGGACTTCATTTTGAGACTGCAGCGGTTCGCCTTCTGCCTTCTCATTTCAGGCGTTTTGTTCATGCCGTTATCAGCGCAGAGTTTCGAGGGAGAAAGCCCTGAGGATTCGCCCCGAAACATCCCCGCCGCAGTGTCGTTCCCCGAAAAGGGCGCCTGTATCGGCGCCTACCTGGACTTTGGAGACACCGAAGATGATGTTTCTCTCGACATCATAGAAGACTTTGAAAAAATGGCCGGCAAGCACCAGGCCATCATCGCATCGTCCAGTTTTTGGGGGGAAGGGACCTTCCCCATGAAGAATGTTCAGATCATTTCTCACCATGGCGCCGTACCCCTCATCTACTGGTCTCCCTGGGACCGTCCCTACAAGGAGGACAGGGGCCCGGACCGGTTCAGTCTCGAGAATATTCTATCGGGAACGTGGGATTCCTATATCGATACATGGGCTGACCAGGCAAAAGCATTTGGAAAACCTCTTCTCGTTTCCTGGGGTCTGGAGATGAACGGAAACTGGTTTCCCTGGTCCGGATATTTTTATGGGAAGGCAGCTGCGAGTCCCACCGCCAACGGGCAGTCCAACATCGGCGAAGGCCCTCATTTATTCAGGGAGGCGTTCCGGTATGTGGTGAACCGAGTGAAAAGCAGGGGGGCCGCCAACATCCTCTGGGGATTTCATGCCAACAACCTGACAATTCCTGAAGAACCCTGGAACTCCATGGCCGAATATTATCCAGGTGCAGATTATGTCGATTGGCTGGGCCTCAGCGTTTACGGCAAGCAACTCCCCGGCGAGGAATGGACCTCGTTTCATGAAGCCATGAATGCTGCGTACATGGAAATCTGTCGTCTGGATCCCTCAAAACCGGTCATCGTGGCAGAATGGGGTGTGGGGGAATATCCCCGCTCGGGAGACAAATCGGCATGGATCCGTGAAGCCTTTGAAGCGATGAAAGATGAATACCGTCGCGTCAAGGCCGCCGTCTACTGGAATGAGCGGTGGAAGAACTCGGACGACACTTACAGCAACCTGCACATCCATTCCTCACCTGAGGCACTCGAGGCATACAGGGCAGGTATTACAAATCCCTACTGGCTGGACAGGCTCGAACAGAATGCGGCCCGGCTTGAGGACAATGCCTTTTCTCTTATGCGATAAAATTCTTAACCGCCGGATCAGTCCATCGGCGGG
>DAIQOB010000391.1:0-3382 GCA_036788075.1 Syntrophobacteraceae bacterium | reverse complement strand
CCTTTTGCGGAGCATCTCTCGCGCCTGAGCCCTGAGCCCATGGGTCTTCCCGCCCTCCAGAGCTTCCAGCATCGCCCCCTATTCGATCAGGCCGTCTATATAGAAATGAAGCTGCGGCTCCTCAACCTGACCCTGCCCCTGGCGGACAAGATGGGCATGGCCCATTCCGTGGAGGTGCGTCCCCTCTTTCTGGATCACGAACTGGTGGAACTCCTTTTCCAAATTCCGCCGCACCTGAAAATGCGGGGACTCAATGAAAAATACCTCCTGAAGGAAAGCACCCGGGAAATCGTGCCCGAAGCCATCCGCACCCGGCGCAAACAGCCCTTCAATCCCCCCGCTCCCTGGTTCTTAAAGACCGTGGACGACCTGGTGATGGAATGCCTCTCCCCCGCCCGCATCCGCGAGGCGGGATACTTCGATCCCCGGTTCGTCCAGGAACTGGCGGCGCAGCACCACAGAGGCGGCGGACTGGACCTTTCCGGCCTGATGGTCGTGGTGTTTTTCGTTCAGATGTGGCACGAGGTGATGGTTCGGGGGAGGGATACGATTTGATGCCGCAGGGGAAAACGGTTTGAAGCCTCTGGAGGACTGCGGCTCCATCCTCGATGGGTTCACATTTTGGATTGCAGTACCCGGGATGGGCGGCTCGCCTCCTTTACATACGCCGCCGCCCCTTGCCTTCGCCTTTCCTGGAGAGCCAGGCTCTCCAGGGTACGGCTCCGCCAGAATTCCAACTGAATCATGATGTCTTGAACTTCGGCCCGAACCCTTTCCGTCAAAGGCATCAGACGGGCATCGTCACTCATACCCGCGCGGATGAGGGCTTCAGAAAGCTTCGCATGCTCCAGCGCCACGGATTTCAGTGCATCCACATCCTTTGCGCACCATACCGGATCACCCCGCGAATCGTCCGAGCCGGTGTCCAAATCCTGCATCACGAGCGCAGCCCGAAGCTGCTGCGTGACATCCAGGAGCTGTTGCAGCAGATCCTCATGCAGGACGCTCTGCACCTCACACGGCATAGCTCAGTCTCCGGACGGTGGTCACCGCTTCCGGCTGACCCGCCAGGGCCGCCGGATTGACAGCTCGCGCGATGGCGGCCGGTTCGGCAGGCTGAGAGGCCAGCTGTTTGGCTGCCCCTTCAAATCCTTCCTTCAGCTCAGCCACCACCCGCTCCACTTCCCCCAGGGCCTGGAGGTCGTTTCGAAGATTCGCTTCCGTGAGGCGCCCCATCATCCATTGATAGAGGTCGGCCAGGTTCGTGGCCAGTTCGCCACCCACCTCCCGGTCGAGTGCACAGTCCAGCTCGGTCAAAAGAGCCAGAACGCTGGAAATGGCTTCCCCCTTGCGAGCCTTCCGCCCCTCTTCCATTGCCTCCCGGGCCTGCCGGAGGAAGTCCGCCAGCCCTTCATACACCATCACCACGAGGCGTTCTTTTTCATAAATGGCGCTCACTGCTGTCTTTTGATATGCCTGCTGCGCGTAGGGATTCATTCCGTGCTTTCCTCCTGCGGTACGGTAGTCCGAGTCTTGTCCGTGCATCATATTCCAGAAGAACGTTAACAAATATTCATGAAGCGAAGGAAATTCCTGTCATGACTTGGTGCTTTGCCAAGAGGTGATCTGCTGAGTCAGGAAATCCCCCGTTTTCTGATATTGCCCCAAGAGGGATTCGAGTGTCTGGAATTGTGCCTTCAGGCGATCCGTCGTAGAGGTCACCCGTTTCTCCAGCTTCGCGATATCCTTCTCGATCCGATCCACACTGCTCTGGATGCCTTTGGTTCTCGTGGTCAGGTCTCCCTTGGTGGAATCGAGCATCCCATCCAGAGTGCTCAGCATACTGACGCCTAAACCCTTGTTTTCTCCACTCTTCACCGTGAAGAAGGTGCTCACGTCGTCAAACCGGTTGGTGAGCGCATCGTTCAAGGTCGTCGCATCCACCTGGAGCTTCCCCTCCTTGTCCATGGTGATCCCCAAGTCGGAAAGCCTGGACATCCCGTCGGCGGCTCCCGGCACTACCCCGCTCATCATCCTGCTCAAACGCTTGCGAAGCTGATTCGTCGTGCTGTCGCCCAGCAGCACACCTGCTTCCTTGGTCTTGGAATCATAGCTCTGAGCGCTCTTGAAAAAATCGACCACAGCGTTGTAGGCATCTACAAAGGCGTTCACCTTGGAAGCCAGTGCAGAGGTGTCACGAGAAACCGTGAAGGTCTCAGGTTTATTGTCTTCGGTGACACCTTTGAGTGTCAGGGTCACCCCCTTGATGACATCGGCTACGATGTTGGTGGACCGGTGAATCCCTTCCACTCCGTCCACCGTCAAGACAGCGTCTGAAGCGGCCTGAGTCTGGCTGAGATGGTTGTTGGAACCTTCCAGGTTCACGCCCTCCTCGTCAACGCCGGCCATATCGAAGCGAAGGCGGGAGAGTCCTGAATTGTCTGTCACATCCCCGAGGTCCGGCGGGTCGCCGGGGGGTGTTGGCGGCGTCTCCGCCGTCACCTCCAGCCTGATGGTATTGGCAGCCCCGGTGCGCTGTCCGGTGAGTGTGAGATAGACCTTGTTCCCATCGTTGATCACCGCCGCTTGAATGTCCTTCTGTTTCTCATTGATGAGGCGGGCCACATCCTCGAGCTTGTCATCCCCGTCCGTCGCAATCTCCACCGCCGTCCCAGAGCCCAGCTGCAGCGTGAAGGTTCCCGCCCCCACGGCCTCATCGACGCCAAGGGCTGCGCTTTTGACCTTGTGCACCTGGGCCAGGGAGTTCACGCTTATGGTGCTCGAACCGGTCCTGGCCGTGGAGAACACAGTTCCCGTGAAGGCGCTGGTATTGGTCGACACGCCACTGTAAACATTCAGGTCTGTCGCGGAGTCCAGTGCCGAAGCCGCCGAGCGCAGGGTTGTGAGCGCACTGCGAAGGCTCCCGTAGGAGGTCAGCTTGACCTGGTAGGCGGCCTCCTTTTCCTGCAGTTTGGTGATAGGCTGTCGCTCGAGCTTTGTGAGTTGCGTCAGGACACTGTCGGTATCGATCCCTGAAATCAACCCACCCACTGAAAATCCCATGACCGCCTCCACTATTCAGGCAAGATGCAGCATAAATCCCGGCTGCCCTCGTCTTGAACCTCTCCCCCAATCCGGGGGAGAGGCTTTCTTCTTACAATTGAACTTCTATCCCTGCCAGATGATAAAAAAGATAGGAGTCGTCAGGTCCGACTCGATGTTACGCTACCCCTGCAGCAAGCTCAGGATCTGCTGAGGAAGCTGATTGGCCTGAGCCAGCATGGCGACCCCCGCCTGCTGGAGGATTTGGTTCTTGCTGAGCGCTGCCGTTTCCTGGGCAAAGTCTGCATCCACGATGCGCCCGCGCGCGGCGGAAAGGTTT
>DAIQOB010000390.1:0-3385 GCA_036788075.1 Syntrophobacteraceae bacterium | reverse complement strand
TTTTTTTAAAAAATCTTCTGTACAGACAACTCAGTAATTCTCGGTGAAGCTTGAGCCAAGATCAGCATTGATCTTGGCTTTTGTCGTTTCTGAACCTCCAAACGAAAGGAACAACATGAATAAGAAATCATCGGCAGTTGAAGAGAAGACGTACCTGTCCCCAGCTGAAGCAGCTCTTTACATGGGAGTTTCAAAGAGCTTCCTCAACAAGGCTAGAACCTATGGAAACGTGCTCATTAAGTATTCGAAGGTCGGGAGGCGCGTCTTATATCGTCGATGCGACCTAGACGACTACATCGCACAAACTTCTCGTGTGCATACAGGCTCAAAGGCGGGTGCCCAATGAGAGCGAAAGAAAAACCCCCGACCGGGGACCAACCGGCGGGGGCAAAACTGGAATAACTCTCTCAAACTTGGAGTGATTCTATCATGACCATATCTCGAAACAAAGAGGGAATCTCGCTTTCTGAAGCTGCAATACAAATGCTCCGTTTCCACTTGTGTGTAGAACAGGTTCCCAGGGGCCTCAAGGATACCCCGCATTGGGTCTGCTGGAGGGGGGAATATCGAGGCGGCAACCCAAAGCTCTCAAAAATCCCGGTGAATCTCAAGAGCGGTGGGAATGCCAGCTCTACGAACGCGGCCACATGGGGCGGCTACGATCAGGCTCTCTCCAGGTTCAATAAATCCCCTCACCTCTGTGGAATAGGATTTGTCTTTGGCTCCGATGACCCCTTCGTCGGGGTGGACCTGGATCATTGCCGCAACCCCGAAACGGGCGATATTGAGGCATGGGCTCGGGAGATCCTGAGCGAGCTCAACACCTACTGTGAGGTTTCACCGAGCCAGACAGGGGTGAAGGCTTTCCTTCGGGGCGGACCTTTGCCGGGTGGAATTGCCGGAGGAAAATCCGGTGATGTGGAGATGTACCAGCGGGGCCGATTTTTCACTGTGACTGGGCATCGGCTTGAGGAATACCCGGCGGAAACGATGGAAGTTCCCACCAGGGTGACCGATGAGCTTTGGAGGGCCATGAAGGATGAAAAATCCCCTACTGACTCACAAGGAGACAGACATGCACCCGATGGAAATGGCTCGACGCTCTCCGACGCTGAGATCATCAGCCGGGCCGGGGCTGCTCGCAACGGGCTTGGGTTCAAGCGTCTCATGTCTGGGAACTGGAGCGGGTATCCGTCACAATCAGAGGCCGATTCAGCACTGTGCTGCATGCTGGCTTTCTGGTCCCGCGACCCAATTCAGATCGACCGCATTTTCCGTCAATCCGGCCTCTACCGTGACAAATGGGACAGGCGCCACGGCCGTGAGACCTACGGCAATATCACCATACAGAATGCGCTCGCAAGAGTCATGGAGTGGTGGAGGCCTGGCGGCCATGGGGCCGGGAAGGATATCGATGATGAAGACAGGGAAATCCTTCCATCCCCTCCCAAATTCCCAAGCGGGATCTTTCACCCCGACATTGAGCGTGTGGTGGTGGGACTGGCACAGGCGTTCAATGTTTCCAGGACTGTCCCTATCTGTGCGCTCCTCTCATTCTCCGGGGTCTGCATAGGCCGGACAAGGGGAATAACCATCAAGGTCAGGTGGAACGAGTATCCCAACCTCTACCTTGCCATCGTCGGGAAATCAGGATCAGGGAAAAGCCCGATTGTCGACCTGTTGCGTGAAATCCTCACGAGTTTTGAAAAGGGATGGATCGAGAATTACCGGCTCTTGAAAGCGCAGTATGAAATGGCCTGCGAAGGTTGGAAGATACAGGTTGATGCTGAAAAGAAAACGGCCAGGGAAGCGGCGGCCACTGGATGCTCAATTTCCATTTCTCTTCCTGTAAAACCCGAGGAACCGAAGCTCCGGGAGATCATGGCCGAAGATGCGACCCTTGAAGGTGTGGGAGATATGCTGGCAGCAAACCCGAGGGGGATAATCTGGTATCGGGACGAACTGGTCGGGCTCATATTGGATCTGGATAAGTACAGCGGGAAAGAGGGCTCGGGGCGCTCGCGCCTCCTTTCCGCCTGGAGCTCAGGACTTTGGAAGGGAACCCGGAAGGATGTTCTCAAACGGAACTTCATTCCCTACGCGACGCTTTCAATATTCGGCGGTATCCAACCACGGCTTCTCCCTCTTGTGTTTCAGGCTGAGGATACGGAGGCAGGATTCACCCCCCGTTTTCTCTTTGCCCGGATACAGAGGGATACTCCTCCGGAATGGACAGACGAAACCGTATCTGACGATTCGGTCGAAGTCATTCGGAGGCTATTGGAGCGGTTCCTTTCCTGGGACTTCGACCCAGTGGGGAAGCCGCTCTTCATAGGAGTGAGCAGGGAAGCCAAGAGCGTTTTCGTGGACTGGTTCAACCACCAGGCATCGGAACCTTGGCGCGATCCAGACGCAGCCGATGATGACGCCATGCTCTCGAAGCTCCGTTCTTACACACTCCGATTTGCCCTGATACTTCATTGCATGGACGCCGTTATGTCGGGGGCGAGTGAAATGGACCCGGTAACGGCAGACCAGATGGGGAGGGCGATTTCTTTAACGGAGACCTTCACCGAACACAACAGGCAATGTAGGCGCTTCTATTCACCAAAAGAACAGGACGCTGCGACTGTTGAATACGATCCCCTGCAAAAGCGGGTAATGGCTGCAATCGTTTCTCTCGAGGGAGAAGTCAAGCAGGGGATGCTTCCCACGGCGAGGATTACCGAGAAGGTGAATGCCGGGCAGGAGGCCCGCTATCAGGTTTCGGGGAAGAAAATCGGGAAGGTGATCGCCTCCCTGGGCCTATCAGCGCGCAAGAGTACAGGGGGAATGAGGGTCACTTCTGTATGCGCTCGGGATATGGTTTCTTTCAAAGAATATATAGAAACAAACGCCACTAACGCCACTAATGCCGCAAACCGTTCCCATATGCCGATTTACAGTCAAAACACAAACGCCACTCAAATGCCACTAAACGCCACTCCAGAAAGTGGTGGAAATGGAAGCGGCAATAACGAGTGGCCTGGGTGGTGTCGCAGCGGCATAACGCCACTCCCTGCAAACCACCATGAACAAAGAGCCAGTGGCGTTTCTCCCGTCGAAAACATGGCAGAAGAGGAGGCCTTGTGATGCATGCTCAAGACATCCTCCGAAGTCTTCACTTTGCCGGGATATCCGTTCGTTACCGTGACGGAAAAATCATTTGCTCCCCTTCAGGGAGGCTCACGGATGGGCTCCGGTCTCAGGTTCGTGCTCACCGGGAAGAGATTATCCGGCTAATCCATGGCTCAACCCGTGCCTGCTCCTCATGCCGTTATTGGATCATGACCCTGGGGCCGCTCGCCGGCCTCGGGATCTGCCATAACCTCATGGCAAAGCGTGG
>DAIQOB010000389.1:0-3394 GCA_036788075.1 Syntrophobacteraceae bacterium | reverse complement strand
GCCTTGTCGGCACTCATGAGGAGGACCCCGCAGGCCCCATCGTTCAACCCCGAGGCATTTCCGGCTGAGACTCGCCCCTGTACCCTGAAAGGTGTCTTGAGATCTTTCAAGGTTTCGAGCGTCGTTTCAGGGCGCGGCTGCTGGTCCCGATCCGCTACGGTCCAACCTTCCCGGGTGTAGACGGTCATGGGGGCAATCATCCTCCGGATTTTGCCCTCCTGGATGGCGCGGGCAGTCTTCGCCTGGGAATGGCAGGCGTAGGCATCCGCCATTTCCCGAGTGATTTCAGGGAACATGTCGTGCAGATTCTCGGCGGTTTTGCCCATGACCAGAGCATCTCCAGAGACCAGTTTCTCTGCGAGAAACCTCGGATTGGGGTCCGCCGCGGCTCCGATGGGGTGGTGCCCCATGTGCTCGACTCCCCCGGCGATGGCCACATCACACGCACCCAGAGCGATTTCGGAAGCAGCACACGTGATGGCCGTCAGCCCTCCGGCACACATGCGATCGACCGAAAAACCCGGACAGGATGGGGGCAGCCCCGCCAGGAGGGCCGAGGTGCGCCCGAGGGTCATTCCCTGGTCCCCTTCCTGGGACGTGGCGCCCCAGGCATTTTCTTCCACCATGGCCGGTGTCACCTGCGGATTACGCCGCAGCAGCTCCCGTATGACCTTCACCACCATGTCATCAGCCCGCGTGTGCCAGAAAAATCCCTTTTCGCCGGCCCGTCCAAATGCGGTTCGAACGCCATCCACCACCACGACATCTCGCAATTTCATGAGCGCTTCCTCCCTGTTGACCCGGCTCCGCGTCCTCCATGCATAGAGAGACGATCATCAAAAATTTCTATGATCCCGCTTGTCTCCCTGTCAAGCATAATCGTGGCGCAGTCACCGCCGGAAGGAGTGCCTCCATGAACCAGGGGTTCGATACACGTTGACAAAAGGGCCTGCCTGTTCTCTGATGGGAGGCTGTTGTTGAAGGCTTTCCCAATTTGCTCGACATCGTTTCATCAAGAAAGGAATGCCATGAAAATCACATGCCTGGGTGCTGCCGGCTGTGTCACCGGCTCCTGTTTTCTTATGGACAATGGAAAGAAGTATCTAGTCGACTGCGGTCTTTTTCAGGGGAATAAGAGTCTGGAGGAGATGAACCGCGTGGATTGGAATTTCAATCCCCGGGAGATATCCGCTCTCTTTCTCACCCACGCCCACATCGATCACAGCGGGCGTATCCCGAAGCTGGTGAAGGACGGCTTCAGAGGCCGGATTTACACTTCCGTGCCGACAGCGGAGCTCGTCAAGATCCTGCTCCTGGATTCGGCCCACATTCAAGAGATGGAAGCCGGCTGGCAAACGCGGAAGAATCGAAGGCGCGGCGGTCCCGATGTCGAACCCCTGTACACGGTGGCAGACGCCGAGGCCTGCTTTTCTCAAATTGAAACCATACCCTTCGACGAAATCCTTCCTGTTCACCCCGGACTGAGCGTCCGTTTTCGCAACTCCGGCCACATCCTCGGGTCTTCCATCCTGGAAGCCTGGACCGGCCCTTCCAGCAGCGCACACAAGGTGGTTTTTTCCGGGGACCTCGGCAAGAAGGATCAGATCATCCTCCAGGACCCTCATTCCATATTCAACGCCGATACCCTTTTCATTGAATCCACCTATGGCAATCGCAATCACAAATCCTTCGACGAGAGCATCAACGAATTACTGGAAGCCATCAACTACAGCTATCGCCAGAAGGAAAAGGTGATTATCCCTGCCTTTGCTGTGGAAAGAACCCAGGAAATCCTCTACGTGCTGGGAGAATTTTTCCGCAAGGGAAAAATCCCCTCCATGCCCGTTTACCTGGACAGCCCCCTCGCCATCGCCGCCACAGAAATCTTCAGAAAAATGAAGCCTTATTACGATGAAGAAGCCGCTGCCATTGTGGCTCAGGGGGAAGATCCTTTTGACTTTGACGAGCTGACCTACTCCAGAACCTCGGAGGAATCCATCGCCATCAATGAGACGCCGGGGCCCGCCATCGTCATTGCGGGAAACGGCATGTGCACGGCGGGCCGCATCAAGCACCATCTGAAACACAACATCTGGCGGAAAGGCTCGTCACTGGTAATCGTGGGATTCCAGGCCGAAGGGACCCTCGGCCGGGCCATCATCGAAGGGGCAAACTCCATCAGGATATTCGGCGAAAAACTTCTGGTGAAAGCCAAGGTCTTCACCATCGGAGGATTTTCCGCCCATGCCGATCAGCAGGGATTGCTGCAATGGTTGGAGGATTTTGAAAACCCGGCCATGCAGGTCTACATGATTCACGGTGAAAAGAGTGTCAGTGAAAGTTTTGCCGCCCTGGTCCGTCAAAAATTGGGATTCGACACCCACGTGCCCGGCATAGGCTCCGTCATCACCCTGCCGCCCTATGTGGCAGAAGGTGTCCCAGAAGGAATTGAGGTGCCGGAGGAAGCCAAATGGGAGGGATACCTGAGAATGCTCCTGCAGAACGCCGGAGAGATCAAGGCATTGTGGGAAAAAACCCCACAGGCCCTCACACCCCAGATGGAAAAGCAACTGGAAAAGGAGCTCGCAGAATCCCAGAAACGGCTGACCCAACTCCTGGAGAAAGCGAAAAAAGCTGCGGTCGACGCTCGCTGAGAAGCTGTCGCAAAACTCCCTCTCCCTCGAGGGAGAGGGCCCTGACTGCTGAGGCTGAGCCTATTTTTGCAGGTACATCTGGATGGAGGAGTGAGCACCCAGGGGAGCGGCAATGAGATGGTCTTCGATTTTTTGGCCCGTCAAATAATCCGCAAGCTGGAACTCGGCGCCATCCATGGTGCGAATCTCACCGCCGGCGGCTTTGAGAATGATCTGGGCCGCCGCCAGATCCTGGTAGGAAACATGGGCCAGCAGAGCCCCTTCCGCACGCCCCCGCGCCACGTAACAGATGTGAGCCGCCGTGCAGCCCAGGTTCCGGATTTTTCCGGGAAAAGAGGAATGATAGTGATTGTGGAAGCGGGAATAGGTCAATAACAGGCTTTCATTGCTGATTTCACCTGTCTCGGGGATTTTGATTTCCTCCTGCCCCCAGTAGGCGCTCTGCCCGGCATGAGCATAGAAAAGGTCTCCCGTCACCGGCATATAAAACACCCCGAAGATCGGCCAAAAGTTTTCCAGGAGGGCGAGGGAAATACCCCAGATGGGGATTCCCGCCTGGAAATTGGCTACCCCGTCCAGGGCATCGTAGATCCACAGGTAGCCTTTTTCCCCATGCACATAATCTTCCGACGGCAGCTCGTCCCCGAACACTCCGTGCTCGGGAAACTGAGCCTGCAGCTCCTTCTTAAAAAAATCCACGAGATGAAGCTCGGCTTCCGTGACAAGCGCTTCATCGAACT
>DAIQOB010000388.1:0-3404 GCA_036788075.1 Syntrophobacteraceae bacterium | reverse complement strand
CGGTGGCAAGATCCAGGGAGGCTTGAATGCCGCTGATCCCTCCACCGAGAATCATTACATCTCCAAAATTTTGTCCTTCGTCGATTGCTGTTTTCACCTCTCCGTACTCCTTAAACCATTACCCTCATGATTGCCTCCACAAGGCAGCGGGCCTGACGGAAAGAAGACCTTCTTGGGACATGATAATGGAAAGGGTGAAAACGTCTTTCGGCCTGACCCTGTGCCTACCTCTCACGGGTAGAATGAGTGAATCTGCTTCAGGTGAAGCCGAAAAACGGATACATCCGAGGACTCCTTGTGGGGGATATTTCCAGACGATGCAGCTTTTGTATCAAGAGCCTTCCAATATGTAAAATAGGAATTTTCAATCTTTATCCATTCAACGATAAAATAAAATCGATAACAATCCTCGTCCCAGTGACAAAGTGATCCAGGATGAAGCAACCTCCCGGCGCCTCACACGAAAATGTGGAGAGCAATCATTAAAGCGGGCATCGATTTGCATGTAAGCGATATTCTTTCCACAAGGCCACCCGATTACCAGCGTCACTGTCCTTCCCTTTTACCGGCATCGTATTGAATTATTCTATTACTGTTGAAACTTATCATAGACATAACCCATTGGACTTTCTGCCGTCACGCTGGATATAGATGAATTTTATGGAAGGCTATCATTATGAAGATTAATTGGATTTCCCAGCCGGCGCACGATGCGGACTCCATGGATGCTCAATGATATTTGACGATAACTACCGGCAAGACATCTCCGAGAGGACCTTTCGTGAAGGCATGACGCTCAAGGACAGCGGTTCGAAAGTCATCGGCGTCTACTGTGCGTTCACTCCCAAAGAGATCCTTGCGGCAGCCCGGGCCATTCCCGTAGCCCTCTGTTCCGGTTCCCGCGAGCCCATTGCCGAAGCGGAGCGGCATCTTCCCCGGAACCTCTGCCCCCTCATCAAATCCTCTTACGGCCACGCCCTGAGGGACAGCTGCCCGTACATGGCCGAGGTGGATTTTATATTTGCCGATGCCACCTGTGACGGCAAGAAAAAGATGTTCGAGCTCCTGCAACGGATCAAGCCACTCTATCTCTTGCAGCTCCCCCAGACTTGCCAGACCGAGGAGAGCCTTCGCTACTGGCTCCATGAGCTTCACAAGGTGAGGCACTTGACTGAGCAGATCACCGGCACCGCCATTACCGACGAGGCCTTGCAGGTACAGATCCACCTGTTCAACCGCTGCAGGAAGACCATCAACGATATCTTCGAACTGAACAAGGGTCCTGCCCCCCTCCTCTTGGGCCACGAGATCAGCGCCATATTGGAGGAGTTTTCAGGATTCGAATGTCATCTCGAGGAACGCATCCATAATGTGCAGAAAGCCATAGAACTGGTCAGGAAAAGACGGGAAGACCCGCAGTTCATGGCCGGGATGATGAAAAAGCCAAGGATTCTGCTCACTGGCTGTCCCACCACCAACAACAAGCTTCTCGACATCATCGAGGAGTGCGATGCGGTCGTGGTGGCGATGGAAAATTGCGGAGGACTCAAGACCTCCTCTTTCCTGGTCGCTGAGGATGGAGATCCCATGCGGGCGTTGGCCGAAAAATACCTGCGAACGCCCTGCCCGTGCATGAGCCCCAATGACGCTCGCCTGGGTCTCGTCGAGAGGCTTGCCAGGGAATTTGCCGTGGACGGAGTGGTGGAGCTCTCCTGGGAAGCCTGTCACACCTATCACGTTGAGTCCTATTTCGTCAGTGAATGGGTCACCGGCCGGCTGGGCCTGCCGTATATTCAGATCTGCACAGACTACTCGGAATATGACACCCAGCAGATCAAGGTTCGCATCGAGGCTTTCCTGGAGATGATCCGGTGAGGCACCACGGTGCGGAGACATTTCAGCTGCCTTATACAATGATCGAAGATATGGACAATACGAAGAGAAAGGGTACATGATGAAGCGATTTGGTTGTTTGGGGGTATTTTTTCTGCTCGTACTGCTGATGGGCCAACGCCCCGCAATGTCGTCGGACTACAAGATAGGCATCGTGACGCCGCCCTTATCGGCCAGCGAAGATGAATTCCGGGGTGCGGTGAGAACGGCCCAGAAGTATCCCGGAATGATCAAGCACATTTCCCTGCCCGCCAATTTCAGCGAGGAACAGGAAACGGCCATATCACAGATCCTCAGCCTGGGAGACGACCCGGATGTCAAAGCGATCATCATCTGCGCCGGCTACTCGGGAATTCTGCCCGCCCTTCAGAAAATCAAGGCGAAGCGCCCGGAAATCAAGGTAATCACGGCGCCCATTTGGGACGATCCGGACATGATGGCCAAGTACGTAGACCTTGCCCTCGATACCGACTGGGTGAAGCGCGGCGTGACGATCCCGACAAAAGCCCAAAAAATGGGAGCTAAAACCTTCATCCATTATTCCTTTCCGACTCATGTCGCCAAGGAGGTCATCGCCAAGCGCCGCGACCTGATGCGGGAGACTTGTGGAAAACTCGGGATGCAGTTTGTTGAAGTTCTGACTCCGGACCCTCAGGCAGGTGCGGGCCGAACGGCAATGCTGCAGTTTCTCCAGGAGGACATCCCCCGGCAAATCGCCAAGTATGGCAAGGACACCGCGGTTTTCGGCACCAATTGCCCCATGCAGGATGTGATCATCGCCAAGGCCCTGGAGCTGAAATTCATCATGCCCGAGCAATGCTGTCCCACTCCCACCCAGGGTTATCCGGCCGCCATGGGGCTGGAGATCTCAGAGCAGGATGCCGGGAATTTTGACAAGATCAATGCGCTCATTCGGGAAAAGGCCGCCGCGGCAGGCTGTACGGGCAGGCTTTCCACCTGGCCGATACCGGTGGGTTACTTCTTCCCCGAATTTTCCACTGAAGTGGCGGTACGGATGATCGACGGGCGTCTCACGGAATTGAACATCGAAAATCTCAAGCCCATTGCGGAAGGAGTGGCAGGAGTCCCCGTCGAGTTTGCCAAAATGAAGCCCGACATCAACAATTACTACCTCATTATCATCGATTCGATCATTTACTGAAAAGTCGATACAGACTCAGGGATGCAACTGCCGCTTGCTCTATGCTTTCTATCCGTGATCTCACCAAGCAATTCGGACCCGTCGAAGCCCTCAAGTCAGTCAATCTGGATGTTCGGGCTGGTGAGATTCACGGTCTTGTCGGCGCCAACGGGTCGGGCAAGACAACTCTGTTCAAGATTCTCATGGGACATCCCGTCATCGGCCAAACCGGAGGCTACCACGGAAAAATCCTTCTCGATGGCGTTGAGACGCTCATCGATTCCCCCGCACGGGCCATCGCC
Organism: Syntrophobacteraceae bacterium; assembly: GCA_036788075.1. Lineage (GTDB taxonomy): Bacteria > Desulfobacterota > Syntrophobacteria > Syntrophobacterales > Syntrophobacteraceae > Desulforhabdus. The sequence continues at coordinate 68 of DAIQOB010000388.1, read as the reverse complement.
CTCGGCATCGGGATGATTCATCAGGAATTCACGCTCCTTCAAGAGATGACAGTGGTGGAGAACGTCCG
>DAIQOB010000387.1:0-3424 GCA_036788075.1 Syntrophobacteraceae bacterium | reverse complement strand
AATAAGCGAGTCGAAAAGCGATGGATCAACACATGGACAGGCTACGCATTGCCATTGCCGCATGGGAGCCGGGCCGCGCCAAGACCGGCCTGGGAGCTCAGATCGGAGGTCTGGGAGTCATCATCGAGGAGCTGCCCGCGGAGCTCATGAAGGCCGCCGCCAGGCAGGGAATAAAGCTGGAAATCGAAGTCCTCACCCCCTGCTTCGCCCATTATGACAAGACCCGTTTGAAGAAGCTTAGCGATCGCTATCCGGCTAAATTGTCGGAAATAACCTTCGAATTCGACGCCTACGAGCATGTCTTTGAAGATGGGATCAAACAGGTTTATTTCTGGGACGAAGGGCAGCTGAGCTGGACCATGCCCGCCGCCATCTATCCCCAGGACCCCCAGATGGCCCTGCGTCTTTACGCATCCGTTTCTCAGGCCATGGCCGGGTACATCCGGGGGCGCTCTTTCGACACCATCCACCTCCATGACTACCATGTGGGGCTGCTGCCTTTCTACCTGGGAGACGACCTCCTCGAGAAAATTCCCATCCACCTGACCATTCACAACGCCACCTACCAGGGGATCACCCCCCTGGTGGACGGAGGCTACAGTTCCCTGGACCGGATCGCCCTCCCCGGCAGGGACCTCTTCCACCAGTATTTCGACTTCTTCGACAACCTCAACCTCATGAAAGCCTGCATGCTCAAGGTGCACCAGTGCGGGGGGAAGATCACAACGGTCAGCGGCGACATTGCCGGGACGTGGGGATATGCGGCGGAGCTCCGGCAGAACCACGCGGAAATCTACAGCAGGGCCTTCATGCAGAAGGGCAGCGCGCCGGGCGAAGTCTTCGTGCCCAACCTCCACCTGAACCTTTTTGAAAAACTCCCCATTGCCGGCATTACCAACGGCATGAGCGACCGAAACCGGCCGGAGAACCTTCCCGAGCTCAAGAGCGAAGTGTTGAATGCTTTGCAGGAGCAGCAGAAAAAGGCCGGCAGGGAGGAGCCGCTCTTCAGGAACCCTGTCACCCAGAGAGAAATGCTGACGCGTGACCACTCCTTCAATGCGGAGCAGATGGAAGTCAAAGGGGAGTTGAAGCGGCTGCTCCACCTGGAAGCTTTCGGCTCCGAGCCCGAGGGTGACCCTATCCTCCTGACGGCGGTAGGCCGCCTCGTGGACCAAAAAAACCTGGGGCTGGTGGCCTCCATCGTGGAGCGGACGCTCTGGTACGACCCCCAGGCGAAATTCATCATCCTGGCTTCCGCCACCTCAGGCGATCCCGCCGGTATGGCCGACGAAGCGGAGTTTGCCCGTCTCGCCTACTGGTACCGGGACCGGGTTTTCTTCCATAACACGTTCAACCTGCCCCTATCCAAGCTCATCCTGGCGGGGGGCGATTTCTGCCTCATCCCCTCACGCTTCGAACCGTGCGGCCTCGTGGACTACGAGGCCAGCCTCCTGGGCAACATCGTCATCGGCAGAGCCACGGGCGGCCTGACGAAGGTGAGCCACTGCGCCTATCTCTACGACTGGCTGGACATTTCGGACCGCACGGGCGAAGCCGGCGCCTTCCTCAGCAGAATCACGGCAGCTATCGACAATTACCGGCGCCACCCGGAATGGCACAGGACGCTCATGCGCACCGCCATGGACATCGACGCCTCCTGGGACACGTCCGCCGCTCAATATCTGGGCATGTACCGCTACGGGTTTCTCATGAAACAGTGGCACGCAATGCGGAAAAGCCTCATCTCAGACTTCACCGGATCGCTGGCCAAGGACCTGGAGACTTTCGCGGCATTTTTCATTCCCGGCAAGGACGAGTATGGCGACGCCTTCGACTGGCAGTTGAAAAAGGCTTTGACGGCCGGCACAAGGGCATAGAGCATCACCCAGGTAAAGAAGTCTCACTTGAAGGGAGGAAGGACATGAACCTCGAAGTCTTCGAGCAGATGGAAGCCCCCGAGCTGCGCAGCTACGTGGAATTCCTGCTCTGGCATTACAGAGTTGTGGACGCTTTCTGGTTCCTTCGGACGGAAGAGCGGTTCGACCTGCCAACGGCCGAAAGCATCAATCAGGAAGTGTGGGGAAAGGTGGCGGGCATGGCGGCCAAGGCCATCAAGGAGCGTTTCTCCATCCGTGAAGGCGGACTTTCGGGGTTTCTGAAAGCATTGAAGCTCTTTCCCTGGACGCCGCTGGTGGGCTACGACATTCGGGAGACGCCCGAGGGCATCCTCCTCACCGCTCCCCACTGCCCCCCTCAAGAGGCCCGTATCAAACGAGGGATCGGCGAGTACAGCTGCAGGGAAATGCATTACGATGAGTTTTCGGCCTTCGCCAGGGAAATCGATCCCGCCATCCGCGTGGAATGCCTCTACGCACCGCCCGATCCCCACCCGGACGACCATTTTTGCAAATGGCGGTTTACAGTGTAGCGTTTCCTCAACAATGATGGGGTGTTTAGGGTTTGCTTCCAACCACTTACACCCCCCTATCCCCCTCAAGGGCGGAATTGGATTCGCCACGTCACGCTAATCTGCGATGAACCAGAATTTCCTCTGCAAGCACCCTGTCTTCCACCTTGTCCACATCGACGGCCGCCTCAGGTTGGGGCATCCAGACGACTCCCGCACGAGCATCCATGAGGGTGGAAAGGCGGGCAAGGCCCTCCTGGAGGGTCAGGCGCCCCAGCAGATAGCGCAGAATCGCCCCGAAGCCCAGCGCCTTGACTATTTTCAGGGGATGCTTGCGCTGCTCCTCCACCCTCCGCCAGAATGTCGCCGCCTGTCTGCCCCTGGGCGTGAGAAAGGCAAAGAGATTGCACCCGCAGTAGCCTCCGTCACGCAGGCGGGTGACGGTGCGACGGCTCCCGGGAAAGGCCGATGCGACAAGATCGGAGTGCGCCAGCCCTGCTATGACGTCGCAGCCGGATGCCATGGCTTCAATACAAAAGCCGTCCACCATTTGGGGTGTCAGCAGCGCGTGGTCGGCGGTCGTGACCAGCACGGGCTGATTCTGAGGCAGCACCTTGAAGGCGGCCTGGGTGCTCAAGCTCGGTGACGATTCGTTCTCTACCCAACGGACTTTTCCTGAGGCGATCAATCCGTCGAGCTCCGGTTCCCGACCGCGAAGGCGAGAGGAGGAGCCGCAGACCAGGCGGACATCGATGCTCGATGCCTTCTCCAGGGCATGGAGCACCCGCAGCACCATGGGGCGTCCCCCCACCGGTACCAGAGCTTTGCAGCAGACTCCGGCCGCTCCGGCGACAGGGTCCTCCGGCCCTCGGTCGCCCGCGAGGACGACGGCAGCGAATTTCCCGCACGGATCGATCATATCTCTCTTAGGCCAAGTCTTTCTGATAGATGCGATAGCGCTTATAAGGCTCTCCACCGATGGATTCGATGATGCTGCACATGCCCTTGTTGCTCTCC
>DAIQOB010000386.1:0-3435 GCA_036788075.1 Syntrophobacteraceae bacterium | reverse complement strand
GGACATGGCGATCGAGGAGAAATTCCCCTACCTTTTCAAGCACAGGCTTTTTATCGCCCAGGTGGCCGACGAGTACAAGATCAGGATGAGAAGGTCCAATGCCCTGGATTTCGATTCCCTGCTCCTGGAATGGAGGGCGCTTCTCAGGAAGGACAAGGAAGTAAGGCACCACTATTCCAAACTATTCAGGCATGTGCTGGTCGATGAGTTCCAGGACACCAACAAGATACAGATGGAGATCCTGGAAATGCTGTCCGGGTACCACAAAAACCTGATGGTCGTGGGCGACGACTTTCAGAGTATTTACTCTTTCCGGGGCGCCAACTACGACCACATCCTCGATTTCCCCGACAAGTACCCGGAAGCCAAGACCTATATGCTGGTCACCAACTACAGGTCGACGCCTGAAATCGTCAATCTGGCCAACAGCAGCATCAAGTGCAACGAAGAGCAGTTTGAAAAGACGCTGAATTCCGGCAGGAGGGAAGGGAAACTTCCGTTGCTGGCCAAAGTCGATAACCAGTCCGTACAGGCCGATTTCGTTGCTGCGGAAATCAAGAAGCTTACCGCCAAGGGGCACCAGCTGGAAGATATCGCCGTCCTTTACCGGGCGCATTTCCATGCGATGGAGATGCAGATGGAGCTGACCCGGCAACGAATCCCCTTTAAGATTGTCTCGGGCCTGGGGTTTTTCAGGCAGGCGCATATCCTGGACGTGATCGCTTATATGACCCTGGTGCAGAACCCCAGGGATGAGGCCTCGCTGATCCGCATCCTGCGAAAGACCAAGGGAGTCGGAACCGTAACCAGCGGGCGTATCTGCCATATCATCAGACAGACCGAGGATGCCTATAAAGGCCTCACGGAATTCGAGAACCCGCCCGGCGTAACCGCCACGGGCAAAGCCGGTCTGGCTCGCTTCAAGGATATCCTGGCCGGGATGATCAAATCCCGGGAAAGAAAGGAGCCCTTGGGGCGGCTCGCGGATATCCTGCTGGAGAGAGGATATCAGGAACATCTTTCCCTGACCTACGACAATTACGAAAGCCGCATAACCGACGTCAGGGAGATGGGTCGGTTTGCGAGCGACTACGACGACCTCGACACCTTCCTCTCGGAAATCGTGCTCACCCGTGAGGCCGAAGAGGAAGAGAAGACCGAGCACAAAGTGCTCCTGAGCACGGTCCACCAAGCGAAGGGCTTGGAATGGAAGACGGTCTTCGTAATCGGGGTGGCCGGGGAGCTTTTCCCTTTGGGCAGGGTCGTTAGGGAAGAGGGCGACAAAGGCACGGAAGAGGAGAGGCGTTTGTTCTATGTCGCCGTGACTCGGGCCAAGGATAACCTCTACATTGTGTGTCCCCAGGGCGATTACAAAAGGGGGATGGCGCTGGGCGCCTCACGGTTCATTGAGGAATTGCCTGATCATGTCTACAGGACACGCGCCAACAATAGGAGCACCAGCGGGATCATCCCCCTGGAAGTTCCATTCGACGAAAAGGACGAAGCCAAACGGAGGGGCGCATTGTGGGACCGGGAAGCGAGATTCTGGTACGTCCCCGCGGGGGGCGACCCGATGAATTTCACGAGATGGCTGCCCGCCGGCATGGCAAGCCGGATTAAACAGGCCCGGCTCCGTCCGGCGGCTTAGAAAGGGAATATATGAAAGAAGAGAAGCTCAAGAGGGCCGTGGCGCGAAGATTCATGAACGAAGGGCACGATTCGACGGTCGCCAAGCTGAAAGCGGAGGCCACCGTAAGTCTGATTCAGGCCGCCATGATCGAAGCCGGCCTTCAATTTGAATATGTGAAAGGAAAGGGACGTGGAAGAAAAGTGGCTGGTTTACCTTCTCCGGTGCAGGGACGGCAGCTTGTACTGCGGAGTCACCAATGACATGAAGCGGCGGCTCGAAGCCCGCAGGGCAGGCAAAGCGAGCCGATGTACAAGGGCACGGCTACCGGTAAGGGTAGCAGTGAAGAGCGGATTAATGTCGAGAAGTGACGCCCTAAAACTGGAAATCAAAGTGAAAAAGTCCCCAAGGGAAAAGAAAACACTCATGGTTCAAGGAGCTTAAATAATGGAGAAAACCGATAAGACCCCGGAAACGTTGGAAGAGCAGAAAACACTGGCCGTGGAAACGGCGGCTCAGGTTGAAACTAAGCCGCCGACAAAGAAAAAAAAGGCAGCCCTATATGTTGTGCTGGCGATAGGAGCGGTGTTGATCCTCTCTGGCGCCTACGACCGCTTTTTCTCAGCCAAAGGCGGTGCCAAGGCCACGGTGGTCAAGGAAGACCCTGAAAAGGTCGTAGCCCTGCTGCCTCCTCCGCCTCAACCGGTCGAGGCAACCACAACCGCCGCTCCCGCGGGTACGCCGTCCAAGAAACAAATCAGCAAGGAAGCCGTTGCGGAATGGGTCAATACGCTCAGAAAAGCCATTATGGCTCCGGCTCTGAGTAGCAATGCCAAACTGGATGACGTAGCGGAAGCATGGTTGACGGCGAAGCTCATGAATATGGGGCCGGAGAAAGCCATTTCCCAGGCGATGGCTCATAACGGCAACCATCCCATCCATGTGCTGCATTCGGGAGTGATGGACAACATGGATAGCGCCCTGACGGATAAACTTGCACCCGTGTCCGGAGTGAAAGAGCTGGTTTCCTCCACACTCTACGATGGCATGGGAATATATGTCCATCCGCTGACGGTTGATAAGTGCCATGTGGTGGTGGTTATGCAGGCAAAGACAGCCCTGCCGGCTAATTACGGGTCCGCGGCGGCACCGACGGCAGCCGTGCCTTCTGCGGCGCTCCCCGGGGGCAAGGAAGCTGTCAAGGCGGTCGCTCCGGTTCCCGGGAAAGAGCTGGCGCAGAAATCCAAGCAGTCTAAATACCCTGTGCCTATGCCCCCGCCAGCGTTTGGAGGTAAGGTCATCGACGTCGAGCCGCCGACAAAAAGCTCTCAAATAAAAGAGGAATATGAACCCTATCCGGACCTCCGTAAGAAAGTGCCGGTGCGTGAATAACCTTATCAGGAAGAAGGGGAGGAATTGCATGTACAAGGAAATCGTTGGAGAAATTTTCAGGACAAAAGCGACCGCCCTTGTCAATCTCGTGAGCTGTGAGGGACATATGGCGACTGAACTGGGGAAAGAGTACAGGAAGCGTTTCCCGAATATGTTCGACAACTATAAGAAGCTGTGCCGGAGTGGCATGATGCAGCCCGGCCAGATTCACATATTCAAGGGTAGCCGCCCTATCATTCTTAACTTCGGGTTGACAAGGAAGGATGCCGACATTCCGGATCGGGCGATGATGGAGAAATGCCTGAGCAAGTTTGCGAAAAGCTACTGGCAGCTCGATCTAAAATCTGTGGCTATCCCGGTTTTCGATCCGCCTCCGGAGGTTATGAACAAAGCCGCTGTGTTGGAGATGATGCGGA
>DAIQOB010000385.1:0-3436 GCA_036788075.1 Syntrophobacteraceae bacterium | reverse complement strand
CGCACATGAGGATAGCCTTTGCCCTGCAGGGTTAAGGCCAAATCTTTGCTGAGAGCACAGCTTTCGCCATCGCAATAGGTAATGATCAATGCGTCGGGGGGAACATCCGCCATGACCTGCTGGAAATGGGCCTCAAAATCCTCCCAGGGCAAGTTGAGCGCACCGGCTATATGCTCCATGGCATGAAATTCCTGGGCCCGGGCATCGATGAAGACTGCCGCCTGGGTGGCGAAAAGGGCCTTAGCCTCCTCCAGGGAGACCAGCAGGGCCTCGTCCTGTCCAACCGTAGCGAGCTGAGCCTTCAGCGACCAGTCGGCGATCAGGGGCAGCGCATCAGGGCGCCACTGGTTCCCCAGGAGTCCCAAGCCCACACCCAGCAACACAATGGCACTCCCCTGCCACAGCGCGGCAAAAACTTTCCCCCCTGACGCCCGATTTTTCTCCATCATCACTTCCACTCTGCCTCCAGCGCTCACGATGCAGATTTTTCAGCGGGCTGATACATGCAGAGAGGCTCCGATGCAAGATAATTGCCGGTGCTTTCGTATGCCCTCGCGCGGCACCCACCGCACACGCGCACATATTCACACCTGCCGCACTTTCCTTCGTATTTCTTGAAGTCCCTCAAATCCTGAAAAATCTGTGAAGTTTGCCAGATTTCTCGAAAGGGCTTTTCGCGGATATTCCCGCAATCCAGCTCCAGGTACCCACAGGGCTGAACGATCCCCACATGAGAGATGAAAGCGAAACCCGTCCCTCCCAGGCACCCCCTCGAAACGGCATCCAACCCAAAGGTCTGGAAATCCACGTTGACCCCTTCGGATTTGGCCCGCTGTCTCAAGATGCGGTAATAGTGCGGCGCACAGGTGGCTTTGAGCTGCATGGGGACTTTGCTCCGCTGATCGTAAAACCAGTGCAGCGTTTCCTCGTACTGACGGGCGTTGATGCCCTGCTCCGCCAGATCCTTTCCGCGTCCCATGGGCACAAGCAGGAAAATATGGTGTGCCACCGCTCCGAGGGAAACCACCAAATCCTGGATGGCCCCCAGTTCATGAAGATTCCTTTGCGTAATGGTGGTATTGACCTGGAAATCCAGTCCGCCTTCGCGGGCGTGTGCCATCCCTCGAAGAGCGCCCTCGAAAGCACCCTGCACCTGCCGAAACGCATCGTGCGAAGCCGCCGAAGCGCCGTCCAGGCTGATGCTGATCCTTTGAATCCCCGAATCGAGCATCTTCCGGATCTTCTCTGGAGTCACAAGAGTACCATTCACGGCCATGGTCATGCGGAAGCCCTTTTGATTGCCGTATGCCGCAATGTCGAAGATATCGGGGCGCAGGAGCGGCTCACCTCCCGTAAGAATGACGATGGGTTGAGCAAAGGTCGCGATGTTGTCGAGGAGCTGGAAGCATTCCTCGGTTTTCAGTTCATTTTCGTAGGGACGGTCCTGGGCCGCAGCACGGCAGTGGAGGCAGGCCAGATTGCAGGAGCGCGTCACTTCCCAAGCCACCAGTCTCAGAGTGCCCACGCCGCCGGGATGTCCTTTTTCCGATGAAGAGGATGCCGAGGATTGAGGCCGGGAAGGATGTGATACAGCATTGGAGGTCATGGAAATTTTGCTTTCATAAAATTACGGCTGCCCGGAGAGAGAGTACTCCAGAGTGCCGAGGCTATTGGATGTAGGGGAATCGCACTGTCCCACAGGATGAAAACTTTCGCCAACCTACCTTAAGTACCTTAGCAAAAGTTTTCTAACAAAACAAACCGTTCGCCCTGAGCCTGTCGAAGGGCATGTCTGGTTGTGCCCTTCGACAGGCTCAGGGCGAACGGACAGAAGACATAATGTTAAGAAATATATGCCCAGGTACTTAGCCCTGAAGTATTTCGGCGGCATCCTTGGCAAAATAAGTCAGGATAAGACTGGCACCGGCCCGGCGAATGGCCATGAGGGTTTCCATCATGACACGCTTTTCGTCCAGCCACCCTTGAGCCGCAGCCGCCTTGATCATGGAGTATTCCCCACTGACGTTGTACGCCGCCACCGGCCGCTCAAATTCGGTCTTGACCCGGTAAATCACGTCCAGGTACGCCAATGCAGGCTTCACCATGACCATATCGGCGCCCTCATCGATGTCGAGATCCACCTCGCGGAGGGCTTCGTCCGTATTGGCCATATCCATCTGATAAGACCGGCGGTCACCGAATTGGGGAGCCGAATCCGCGGCATCGCGGAAGGGGCCGTAAAAAGCGGAACAGTACTTGGCCGAATAGGCCATGATCGCCACCTGATCGAAGCCGCTCTCATCGAGGGCATGGCGGATGGCTCCGACGCGCCCATCCATCATATCGGACGGCGCGACAATGTCGGCGCCGGCCCGCGCGTGAGAAACCGCAACCTTTGCCAGAACATCCAGCGTGGAGTCGTTGTCCACCTCCTGGCCGTGGAGGATGCCGCAGTGGCCATGGCTTGTGTATTCACAGAGACAGACATCGGTGATCACCACCAGTTCGGGATATTTGTCCTTTATGGCCCGGACCGCCTCCTGAACGACCCCGGTTTGTGAATGAGCCTCACTCCCCCGTTCATCCTTTTCTTGGGGCAACCCAAAGAGAATGATCCCCGGAATTTTCAGCCGCACCACGCTTTTCAGCTCTTCCAGGAGCTGGTCGACGGAAAACTGAAAAACTCCGGGCATGGACCGGACGGGATTTTTGATATCTTTTCCCGGCATAACGAACAGGGGGTAGATAAGATTATCCACGGTGAGCACCGTTTCACGAATCATGCGGCGCAAATTTTCCGTCCTTCGAAAACGTCTCGGACGATATTCAGGAAAATACATAGATTTTATTTCCTCCGTCAGCGCAGGGTGCCGGGATGGGGCCACATGGAGCGTCCCGCATCATCGGATCACGACTGGAGCCTACAAGGTCTGGGATATCTCTTCGTCCGTAAGATAACAGGCGGGGTCAGGGGCCCAGAGGTCTCCCGTCGCCGCCTCGGCGCGCACCCGGAAGTTGCCGGCGCAGATATCGAGCCAGCGACAGGCTGCACAACGCCCCGTCACATAGGGCTTCTTGTCTTTGAGCCTCTTCATGAGGGGATGAGAAAGGTCGCTCCAAATCTCGCTGAAGGGACGCTCCCGCACGTTGCCGAAAGACTCATGGCGCCAGAACTGATCGGCATGCACGGTTCCGTCCCAGCTGATGCATCCGATGCCCCTGCCCGAGCTGTTCCCTTCGTTCATTTTCAGGAGCTCCAGCACGTCGGCCGCCCTCGGAGAACCCTCCTTCACGAGACGCTGGTAGACATAGGGGCCGTCGGCGTGGTTATCCACCGTCAGAACCTCTTTCACTTTTCCACGCCGATGAAGGTCCGCGGTCCGATCGATGATCAGGTCCACGGCCTTTCGCGTTTCTTCATGGGAAAGATCTTCCT
>DAIQOB010000384.1:0-3452 GCA_036788075.1 Syntrophobacteraceae bacterium | reverse complement strand
CATATCGACGCTGCTGCAAACAACGGTTTGGCGCTTCTGGTAGAAGATGATCCGGTGCTGCGTACTCTCGCAGATGATATGCTGAAGCGCAAGTTGGGCTTTGAGGTGCTGACCGCCAGCCAGGGACAGGAGTCTATTGAAATCTTTCGAGATCGATCCGAGGACATCGACCTGGTGCTTCTGGATATTGTGATGCCGGTAATGAATGGCTGGGAGACGCTCACTGCTTTGCGGGCGATTCGGCCTGACATTCCCGTCGTCATCACCAGCGGGTTCGACGAACGGGGGGCGATAACCGGAAACGACGGGAACATGGGCTATGTGTTCTTGCCTAAGCCTTTTGGCCTGGACGATTTGAAACGCGCAATTCTTTCTCTCTCCGGCTCTGCCGACTTCAAATGCCCGCTTCCAGGGGAGGCTCCTGGAATTGCTGCTGTTTCTATGGATCAAACATCAGACTCTTCTCGGTAAAGAGCCCTTTGCAGATTGATACCGTATTTTTTCATTTTCTTCCATACCGCCACACGACTGATGCCCAGAATCCTGGCTGCCTGTGACTGGTTCCCTCTTGCGGCTTTAAGGGCTTGAAGCAGGCGGAGCAGGTCCGGGTTTTCCTCCATACCTTTTGCCACGGCGGGCTCAGAGGGTACCTCATCGATCTGAAAAGAGCCCTTGATACCAGGGAATCCTGCAGGCTCCGAGGATTCTTCAGGTGGGGTGATCCTTGGAGTCAGGTGGTGGGGGCCGATGAGAGACTCGTTGCAGAGAACGAAGGCGTACTCGATGGTGTTTCGAAGCTCTCGCACATTGCCCGGCCAGTTATAGGCAAGCATGATCTCCAGTGCCTGCGGGCTGAGCCCGGTGATGGGCTTTCCGCTGCGGCGGGCGATTTTGTCAATGAAGGTCTGCGCCAGGAGTGGAATGTCTTCCTTGTGCTCACGCAGAGGGGGGACCAGGATAGGCACCACGTTGATGCGATAGTACAAATCTTCCCGGAAAAGTCCCTGACCGATGAGATCTTCGAGATTCTTATTGGTGGCGGATATGACCCGAGCGTCGACGGGAATGGGCTGATGGTCTCCCACGCGCTCGATTTCCCGGGACTCCAGGACCCGCAGCAGTTTCACCTGGATGGCCGGCGAAATATCACCGATTTCATCCAGAAAAATGCTCCCTCCTGCAGCAGCCTCGAAACGACCGATACGATTTCTTCCCGCTCCGGTGAATGCGCCCTTGACATGGCCAAAGAGCTCGCTTTCCAGGAGATTTTCGTTGAGTGAAGCACAGTTGACTTTGATGAAGGGTCCTTCGGGTCGCTTGCCGGCTTCGTGGAGAGCCCGTGCCACCAGTTCCTTACCGACGCCGGATTCACCGTAAAGAATTACGGGTGCTTCGGACTGAGCCACACTGGCGATAAGGTCCAGGAGATTCTGTATGGGGCGGGAAGAGCCGATGATTTCGGGAAACCCATCTCTTTGCAGAAGACTGGCGCGCAGCGATTGGATTTCCTCTTCCTTACGCACCATCTCGGATCGGTCGCTCAGAATTTCCACAGCCCCCGTGATATCTCCCTTTTCATCGTAAAGCACCGTGGCCTGCTTGGTGACAAAAACCTTCCCACCGTCCTTGGATTCAATTTCGCATCGCTTATCCTGGACGCCTCCCCGGGAAAACATGGCGCACCAAGGCTCTCCCCGTCCTTTTCCCATTATTTTGCACCCGGTGCAGTTGAGCACGGTGCATGGTTTACCCACCAGCTCCCGGCAGGAATAACCGGTCATCACTTCGAAGGCCGGATTCACAGACAAAATGATGCCCTCTGTATCCACGACGAGGAGTGCCTCTCGCATGGTCTCTATGGCGGCTTTGTAGTAGCTCTCTTCCATGATGCTTGTCGGGCAGGTCATCCCGCTCGCCTCCTTCAACAACGAACCATCGAGAAGATTTCATCTAACAATATGAAAATATGAGCGAATATTAATAAACCTTCCGCGTCTCCCTCCAGAAACTGCCCTGTAACCTGTGAACAGCTCCCCTTGCCCCATTTTTTGTTAGCAGATGCTAACCGCTACCGTCGCAGTTCAGTTAACACAATATTAACCATTTTGTTGGGACAAAGAAGAGAGAGCCCCAGATTTCTTGAGAGATCAAGAAGTTCAGGACTGTCGGTCCTCCGTGTGCGAGCGTTGGTATGTATATTGCTCAGGTGTGGAATATCTCTTTGTCCCAACTGGAAAATGCTTTCGCGGGTTGGAACGGGGATTCCATGAGAGGAAGATACGGTAATTTTAAAGGGAGTTTTTATGAAAGAAGAGAAATCGAACACTCTCCAGAAGGGTTTGTTGTGGACTTTGGTGCTCATCTTTTCCATCGCATGGGGCATCACTGCCGCTCTTGCAGACGATAACCCTTCCCTCTCTGAAGGGGCAGCCGTTCTAACGGGGCTGAAAATCCAGGGACCCGACAAAGTCTTCAATGGGACTGCAGCCGGGTACACTGCCGTCGCCTCTTTGAGCGACGGTAGCAGCCAGAATGTGACCTCAAGTGCCAGCTGGTCGGATAGCTCCCGTTATGCAACTTTTTCAAGCCCCGGCAATTTGACGACAAGAAGCATCTCAAAGGATACAATTATTACGATTACGGCGCGCTATTCCTACAAGGGAGTGTCTAAAAGAGCCTCCCTGTCTGTAACCATTACCAATACACAGGCTCAGGCGGCTCTCACGGGTTTGAGTGTCGAGGGGGCGGGGAGTATCCCTGAAAGCACAAGCGCCGACTATCTCGCCAGGGCCTCTTACAGCGACGGGTCGACTCAGGATGTCACGGCTGCCTCAAGCTGGAGTGAAGATTCTCCCAATGCAAGCATCACCTCCAGTGGACAGTTAACGGTCCAGGACGTCAATGCCAATGAAACGGTGACGGTGGCGGCATCCTTCACCTCCAATGGCGTGACCAAAACGGCTTCCTTGCCTGTCATCATCCGGGACAGCGCGACTCCTTCCCCTCCGCTGCCTGTCTCAGGCTCTCACGCAGGACGATTCAGTCAGTTCGAAGGCACGAAGGCCTGCCTCACCTGTCACGAGTCTCAGGCCAGGGAAATGCACGGTTCCGTTCACTACCAGTGGAAGGGTGACACACGGGATCTGGTCGATCCTGCCGCTGCGCTGGAAGGCAAGCTGGGAGGTATCAATGACTTTTGCATTTATCCCGACATCAACTGGATCGGCAAGCTGACCAATTTTGACGGAGTGCAGGTGGATTCCGGTTGCTCCAAATGCCACGTGGGTATGGGCAAGAAGCCCAGTCCAAGCGTTACGACGGAGCAGCTGCAAAACATCGACTGCCTCATCTGCCATTCGCCCACGTATAAGAGGAAAGTGGACACTGTGGAGACGGTGAACGGCGCTCCCGTCTATGGCTATGTCCCTGATGCAGCCACTGCCCAGGATATT
>DAIQOB010000383.1:0-3453 GCA_036788075.1 Syntrophobacteraceae bacterium | reverse complement strand
AGGTTTTCCTGTTCGAGAAAATCGGGGTGAAAGCCGTCCCATGCCTGATACGGTATGCTCCCATCTTCGTGGAGGATGCGAATTCCCGCAGCGGCGCACTGAGTGAATCGCTTCAATTCCGTCACATATTCCTGGAGGAGTACGGGCATGTCCAGGTCTCTGTTGGAAATCTCCAGAAATCGGTGAGAGATCTTGAGCGCCTCTTCGGCCCGCCTGCGGTGGGTGATGTCCTGGATCTGCGCCAAATACTCCTGGATCTGGCCGCCATCGTAGAGAGGAGTGATCAGGATGTCGGCATAGATGGTTTCAGTCTTCCGCGTTTCAAAGAAGTTCTGCTCCCTGATTTTCCTGAAGTTTATGGGGATTTCATAGCGCACGCTCTGGCCCTGGCGGAGTTTTTCCCCCATGCCGGCCGGCAGATTGGGGTCCTTGAAAAGATTTACCTTTTGAAGGCGCACGGCATCGGAAATGCCGAAGATTTTGAGGCTTGCCTCATTGACATCAATGAGTGTGCCCGATGCGCTATAGAGTCCGATGCCGATGGGAGATTCCTCGTAAATGCTCCGGAAGCGCTCCTCGCTCTCCCGCAGGGCCTCTTCCGTTTTTTTTCTCCGCGTGATATCCCGGTCGATGCCCCGATATCCGCGGAGCTTCCCCAGTTTGTCCACAATGGGGACGCCGTTCGTTTCCAGAATGACTTCCCGCTGCTGCTTGTGGAGGATGCGGTTGACAAAGCCTGTGAGAGGCTTTCCCTCCTGCATGACTTGAAAGGTGACGCGCCGCTGGCTTTCCTTCTCCTTGGTCGGAAAGAGGTCGTAAAAGTGCTTCTGCAGAATTTCTTCCGTCGTGTAACCCGTGATACGTTCCACCATGGGATTGGAGTAGACATAGCGACCTTCCATGTCCACTTCCCAGATCCAGTCTGAAGTTCCTTCCGCCAGGTCTCTAAAGCGTTTTTCCGTTTCGTCCAGGGTGTTCTTGAGGTGTCTCTCCCGCATGACACGCTCGATGAGGCGGGGAACCTGGGCAAAAAAATCGGTAGATTTTACCAGGTAATCTGAGGCCCCGAGCTTCATGGCCTTAACGGCTATCCCTTCGTCGCCCTGCCCGGTGATCATGATGACGGGAATATTCATGCCCCCGGCCTGAAGAGCTTCCAGAAATTCGATGCCGTTCATTCGCGGCATCAGGTAGTCCACCATGATGATATCGGGGTGAATCTCGCCGATTTTATCGAAGCATGCCGTAGCTTCTTCAAAATAGTGGACATGGGAGTGGGGAAATGTCTTCAGGATCGCTCGCTTCATGAGCTGAAAATGAGGTTCCTCATCTTCTATGATGACTATGTTCAACGGTTCTTCCAATTTCATAACCTTTCAGGTTCCGCGCACTGTCAGCATGCCATGCCTGTATACATACCTATCTATCGGTTGTCTTCGGTGGTTCATTGAGATTCATCCAATAGTAATCGATTTGCATGACTTTGTCTTCGAACTCTTTGAATCCCACGGGCTTGGTGAGATAGCTGTTGGCATAATGACTGTAGGATGCCGCGATGTCCTCTTCTCTCAGGGACGTCGTCAGCATGATCACTGGGATCTTCTTCAATCGGACGTCTTCCTTGATCCTTTTCAAAACTTCGATGCCGTCGATGCCGGGGAGCTTGAGATCGAGGAGGATCAGGGACGGGGGAGGGTATTCCTCGCGGTCGCTGTAAGCGCCCTGGTTGAAGAGATATTCAAGGGCCTGTTCGCCGTCGCCCACAACATCGATGCGGGTGGCCCGCCCAGCTTTGCGGATGGCCCGCTTGGTCAGTTCCGCATGAGCTTCCTCATCTTCGATGATCAATACATGAGCTGAATAACTGTTCATGGCAAAAAATCCTTAAGGTGAACCGAGGGTGAAAAAGAAGGTCGTTCCCTCACCGGGCTTGGAATCCAGCCAGATCCTGCCGCCATGGTACTCGATGATGCGCTTGACAATGGTCAATCCCATGCCGGTCCCTTCCTCCACCCGCTTTGCTGACGGAAGCCTTTGGAATATTTTGAATATTTTTTCGAAATAGGCTTCCTCGATCCCCATGCCGTTGTCCCGTATGTAGAAAACGTTCTCGCCGTCCTCTTTCTGCACCCCGATCTCGATGCGCGGTGAGGGATTGTCTTGTCCAATGTACTTGACGGCATTGGACAGCAGGTTGTCCACGGCTTGGGCGATGCGTTTGCTTTCGCCATACACCTGCGGGAGGTTTTCCTGGACAGTGACCTGAGTGCCGCGGGCGTCGATTCGAGGCTTCAACAACTCCAGCGATTGGTGGACGATGGGCCCCATGGGAAAAACCGTTTTCTCTTCGGTCATTCTGCCAATGCGCGATAGATTCAACAGGTCGTTGATGAGAGATTCCATTTTGAGGGCGGCATCGCTCATGTACCGAAGATATTTCTCCGCATCGCCTGTCAGGACCTGTCCGTAATCTTCTCTCAGTGCCCCGATGAATCCCTCGATGGTGACGATGGGTGTCTTGAGATCGTGAGAGACCGTGTAGACAAAAGATTCCATCTCCACGTTGGCGGCACTCAGTTCGTCCATTGCGGCCTTCAGTTTTTTCTCGTTTTCGCGCAGAGCGTCTTCCGCCTTCTTGCGCTCGCTGACTTCGTAGAGCGCCAGGTCTCGGGATCCCTTGTACAGCTCGACGCGTCGGATGAGTTGGTGAAGGAGAAGTGCAAGGCCTCCCGACAAGGCCAGTCCGAAAGCGAGATAGGCGAGATTGGGTGTCCGCTCCGCATTACGGAGTTCCGTGGTGGGCTCCAGACGCAGTTGCCACGTCCGATCGGCAAAAGAAATTTCCCGGACCACCTGGAGCGGGTCGGAGCCGCCGGCTTCCCCATGGTTTCCGGGTGTATTCCTCGAGTCATAGACAGGACGCTCCCCCTCGGAAAGGATGACTCGAAAGGTCTCAAAGATTTTGCCGGACACAGAAATGTTCAGCAGAGTGTCCATGCGGAAGACCCCAGCCAGGTAGCCCTGGAGTCTGTCGTCGTGCATGAGGGGAAGGAACACTTCGAACCCGGTTCCTCCTTCGTAGAGCTCGGTGGCGGGCGTCACGGCGTAATGCCGTTCTTCCATCGCCTTCTTGAGGGTTTCAGCGTAGGGGGGATCCTCATGTGTAAAGACATTTTTCCCGCTCGCCTGGGAATTTTCATGCTCGGGGTAAACCCAGCGGACGGTGCCTTCGGGGTCCACCCAGTGGAGGGACGTGAACCCGGGATAGCGTCGATACAATGAGGCGGCAAAAGCCAGGAAACGCTCTTTCCTGAAATCGGGGGGCTCTCGCTCCACCCACCGGTCGGCCAGAATTTCCAGGGATGCGATGCGCGCGTGGATGAGCCCTTCAATGCGTATCCGGAGCTGGTCTGCAGTGGTTTCCAGGAGGTGAAGCATCATTTGGCGCTCATG
>DAIQOB010000382.1:0-3455 GCA_036788075.1 Syntrophobacteraceae bacterium | reverse complement strand
TTCGACCCCCTCTGTCAAACTGCATGGTTCTGGCCAAAATTTGACGGAATCCGTGGCCATAGAAGATATTGTCCCCCAGGATGAGACATATGCGGCAGTCGCCGATAAACTCTCTTCCCACGATAAACGCCTGGGCCAGTCCTTCGGGATGGACCTGTTCGGCAAAGTCAAAGCGGATGCCCCACTGAGATCCGTCTCCCAGGAGCTTCCGGAATCTCGGGAGGTCTTCAGGCGTCGAGATGACGAGGATGTCCCGAATCCCTGCCAGCATGAGAACCGAAAGGGGATAATAGATCATGGGCTTATCGTAAACGGGCAGGAGCTGCTTGCTGACCGCCATGGTGATGGGGTACAGGCGTGTCCCGCTGCCGCCGGCCAGGATGATGCCCTTCCATTGGGAGGTGCCGCTCTCCGTTAAAGGGGATGCGCAGGGCGAAGCGTTTTCTGTCGGCTTCCGGAGGGTTGCTTGATTGTCCGTGTATTTTGGGAGATCCATATCATAGCCTGCTTTAAGGGGGAGGGGATTTGTGCTGCCGCCTGTGCGGAGCCCCGCCCAAGATCAACTTCAATGCAACTCGGTCATGGCACTATAAACTATACTGGATGAGGTACAAAACTTTCGATTCGACGACTCCCTGATTTTTGTAGGAGGGGTAAGGGTCGGGAGTTGAAAAGAACATTTTCAGTGTTTATGATAGGGAGCCATCGGCAAAAAATGCTTACGCAACTCAACCCATTTTATTCTGGTTGCCAATATTTCCAGATTCGAAATATGAAGGGATTTTGAATGGCTTTGCTTGAAATATGTACCTATCCCGATCCCGTGCTGCGCGAGAAGGCAATCCGGGTGGAAAAGGTGGATCGGGAGTTACGAAAGCTCATCGACGACATGGCCGAGACCATGTATGATGCGCCGGGTATCGGTCTGGCTGCCAACCAGATAGGCAAGCCCCTCCGCCTGGTGGTGATCGACATCCAGAAGCCCGAAGACGAGCATGGATTGATTGTTCTGGTAAACCCTGAAATCGTGAGCGGGCAGGGCGAGATCACGTGTGAAGAGGGCTGTCTCAGTGTCCCCGAGTTTTTCTCCAAGGTCAAGCGGTTCGAAGAAGTAGTGGTGCAGGGAATTGATCAGCATGAAAAGACCTGCCAAATCCATGCGACCGGCCTCCTGGCTGTGGCTCTGCAGCACGAGATCGACCACCTGGAGGGGAAGCTCTTCATCGACCGGATCGGACTCATCGCCAGGGATATTTTCAAGAGAAAATGGAAGAAAAAGCTGAAAGAGGAACGGGAATAGACTCCACCGTCGCAGGCACTGACTCAGGCTCCGGCATGGACGAAGGCAACATGGAAGCGAGACTCCCCAGCCTCATTTTCATGGGGACACCGGATTTTGCCGTTCCGTCCCTGAGGACGCTGTTCCAAGCGGGGGCGGATATCCGGCTGGTGGTGACGCAGCCCGACCGACCCAGCGGAAGAGGCAAGAAGCTCTCACCGCCTCCGGTGAAGGTCCTGTCCGAGGCTTTGGGACTACCCGTGTATCAGCCAGAGCGCGTGAGGGACCCCGCGGTGCTGGATCACGTCCGAAGCTTTCATGCCGACTGTGCGGCGGTCGTCGCCTACGGCCAGTTGTTGCCTCAGGCGTTTCTCGACGGCCTTCCCCTGGGAGCTCTCAATGTGCACGCTTCCCTGCTGCCTCGATACCGTGGAGCGGCCCCCATGCAGCGAGCG
The DNA here is from genome assembly GCA_036788075.1 of Syntrophobacteraceae bacterium. Classification (GTDB taxonomy): domain Bacteria; phylum Desulfobacterota; class Syntrophobacteria; order Syntrophobacterales; family Syntrophobacteraceae; genus Desulforhabdus. The sequence goes on along the minus strand of DAIQOB010000382.1, from coordinate 1,721 downwards.
ATCCTCGCCGGTGACGCCGTCACCGGTGTCAGCATCATGCTCCTGGATGCGGGCATGGATACGGGGCCGGTTCTGGCCCGGAGGGAAATTCCCATTCTAACGGAAGACAACCTGGGAGCGATCCATGACAAGCTGGCCCTGCTGGGAGCCGACCTCCTCCGCGAGACATTGCTGGAATGGAAACGCGGCCGTGTCCAACCCGCGCCCCAGGAAAATCACCTGGCGACGTACGCTCCGCCCCTTGCCAAAAGGGAATGGCGCATCGACTGGGACCTTTCGGCAGAGGGCATTGTGCGCATGATCCGCGCCTTCGATCCCTTTCCCGGAGCATACGGTTTTTTCCTTGGGAAGCGCTTGAAATGCTTCCAGGCCTTCCTGCTCGACTGGAAGGAAGGGGAAGGGATGCCCGGGGAAGTGGCGGGCTGCACGGAAAAGGGACTGGTGGTGTGGGCAGAGGACCGCCGGGCCGTCTGTATCGGCGAGCTTCAATGGGAAGGACAGCGCCGCATGACCGCCGGGGAATTCATGCGGGGACGACCCATGCCGCCGGGATCACGGTTGGAATAGGGCAGGGTCCTGAAACGGCGACTGAGCACGCCGAAATGGTAGACTGGAAAATCACGCACGATGACTTTAGAGAAAGATCCTGCGGCAGGCCGTTCCGCGCCCGTCAGACAGCCCGCTAAAATGACCCTGGTGGGCCTCTGGGGTCTGACGGGGGTTTTGATCCTGCTGGCTCTCTTCCTCTGCTACATGATCCCCTACTACGGATTCAGCCGTCTTCATTCCCAGTTTTCATGGATGCTGGGAACTTTCCTGGGTTCAATGGGCCTTCTGACCCTGACAGCGGTTTCCCTCCTTGTCGCCGTGACCCTGCTCGGCCATGACGTTCCGTTCTCGAGAAATCTGAGAAGTTTTTCCGCCCGCTTCCTGCTTCCGGTGCTGGTCGTCGTGGGCCGTACGGTGGGGCTCCGGAGGGAGGAAGTGCAGCACGCGTTTGTGGCCGTCAACAATGAAATCGTCATGGCTCAATGCCGGTACGGCCGCCCCCCTGAAAAAATCCTTCTTCTCATGCCCCATTGCCTGCAGAATGCCGACTGCTCCGTCAAAGTCACGCACCGGGTGCAAAACTGCAAACGGTGCGGGAAGTGTCCCATCAAAGACCTCCTGGAGCTGACGTCCAAATACGGGGTGGATCTCGCCGTGGCAACGGGCGGCACCCTGGCCCGCCGCATTGTCATGGAGCGTCGTCCCGACCTGATCATTGCGGTGGCCTGTGAACGCGATCTCACCAGCGGCATCCAGGATACCATGCCACTCCCTGTCTACGGTATTTTCAACGAACGTCCCCATGGCCCCTGCCTGAACACGCAGGTCGCCATCGATCGCGTGGAGGCTGTGCTCCAGGAGATCGTCGGGCTGCAGCGAGAAAAATCATGATCAATGCCAGGTCCTTGGCCTATCAAATCCTGCTCCATCTGAACCGGAATGCGGCGCATCCTGACCGGTTGATTCGCGCCATGCTGGAGCGGCATTCCCGCCTGGAGGAGCGCGACCGGGCGCTCTTGACGGAAATGGTGTATGGCGTCCTGAGGTGGCAGGGGCGTTTGGATTGGCACATCGACCAGCTGAGCAGGGTGAGCTCCAGAAAGATCGCCCCGGAAATTCGCATTCTGCTGCGCCTCTCCCTGTATCAGATCCTGATGCTGGACCGGATTCCT
>DAIQOB010000381.1:0-3462 GCA_036788075.1 Syntrophobacteraceae bacterium | reverse complement strand
GATCCCCCTTCAAAGGGGGAATTAAAAACCTCCCGGACCAGGTGATGACTTTCGCTGCCTTGTACCAGAGACTCGCTCACGGACCTGCGAAAGCCCAGCCAGGGCTTCCGCGCCTACCCGGCAAACAGGGTGAGAATCAGGCTGTAAGTGAAGGCGGAGATCAGGGTGAAGATGGATACGCTCGTAGCCGCCAGCTCGGGATGCCCACCCAGCTCCATCGCCATGATGTAGGTAACGGTGGCAGGGGGTGCGGCCAGCAGGATGATGCCGGGCAGAAGGAGGTTTTGAGGAACCCCGGCCAAAACCATGAACGTGTAACCCAGCAAAGGCAGACCGAGCAGCTTTATGACCCCTATCCCGATGATCTCACGCACCATGAGGCGGAACGCGCCGAAGGAAAGGCTTGCTCCGATGAGCAGGAGCGCCGTGGGAAAAGCCATGCCGCCGAGAATGTCGAGTCCCTTCTGGAATGGTTTGGGGATGGAAAATCCCATGGCTGAATAAATAACCCCCAGGAGGACTGTCACGAGGATGGGGTTGCGCAGAAGATGCTTCAGCAAATCCCAGCCTGGCCTGCCCTGACGGAATTCGGTGTTGAAGGTCGTGAGAGCCCACACGGCCAGAAAATTCTGGCCCATCATGACAAAACTGCTCAAAATCGCCATGCGGGCAAAAGGCTCCGCACCCAGGGCATAATAAGCGATTGCATAAGACAGGTACCCGATATTCCCGTGAAAGCTGCTTTGAATGAAGGTGCCCCGCCGGTTGGGAGAGACCTTCAGAAGGCGCATGAGCCCCAGACTGGCGAGAGCAGCGGTAACGAGAGCGGCCAGAACGCAGAGTACCGCTCCCAGATTGAAATTTTCTCCAAAGGGAGCTTGAGCGATCTCATTGAGGATCATCGCGGGTATGGCGACGCTGAACACGATCTGGTTGGCCGTCCGGGCATAGTCGGCACCGATGATTTCCCTCATCTTCAGAAAATAGCCAAGAAAAATGATGCTGAAGATGGGTAGGATGGTTTGGATCAGGACATCGAACATGGATGATTGATCTCGCCGGTTCCTGCAGGGAAACTTGTTTCCTGCAGCTGCTGATGACCATGATGGCAATACTATCGCCCGGCTGGTCCCAATGACCTCGAAGGGCGTGCACAAACTACACCGAAGGCGTTATCATTTCAATGTCCAACCCTTTGGGGACACCGTTTCGCCATTCCATGAAAGCGCCCGGCAGGGAGCCTGCCTGGCGGAAACCGCTGAAATTAACTTGACGTTTGGAATCAGTTCTAATAGACGCAATGATGATGCGGTCAATATTCAAAGAAACCAACGGAGAGAAGTCATGACGAAGAAAGATATGGATAACGATCAGTTGATTGAGGAATTCGACGACGAGGGGGATCTCAGTTACGACCAGGGGGAAGAGCTGGATTTCAGCGGAGAAGATGACCTGGACATGGAAGAAGGGGAAGAGGAGGACCTCATTCCCTCCGTGCTCTACAAAGGCGTATCCAGGCCCAAGACAGAGGATGACTGGCGTCAGCTCCTCATGGAAGCCAGCAGAGACGGTGTCCCGGAATACCACTACACGGACAGCTACAAGGATGGGGATCTCATCATCCACAGCCAGTTCGGTTTGGGCGTCGTCAGCAAGGTCATTTCCCCCAAGAAAATGGAAGTGGTCTTTGACACCAGCAAGAAGCTCATGGCCATGAACCTCACCCCGCCCCAATAATGCCCATCCAGAAGCATGCCGGAGGGGCACCTTTTCCTTGTGGGAAAGGTGCCCTTTCCACCAACGCCATGGAGGCGCAGCGCCCGAAAAGGGAAGGTGCAGGCAGGTGTCGTGGGACGCTTTGGGCGTGCAAGCGGAAACACCTCGCAATCCAGGGACAGGATCCGCTCAGGCGGGTTTCAGGGCCGGCACCAGGAAAGTTTTCACCTGGCCCAGCAGAAAAGCGTGAGTCAGGGCCGTCCCCGCAACGACATGCCCATTGCTCAGATAACCCTCCAAGCCCCAAAAATCGGAAATGACACCGCCGGCTTCCTGCACCAGCAACGCCCCGGCGGCAATGTCCCAGGCTTTCAGCCCGGCTTCCCAAAATCCATCCACCCGCCCCGCAGCCAGGTAAGCCAGGTCAAGGGCTGCCGCCCCTGCCCGCCGAATACCGCTGGTTTCCAGGAAGACATTTTTGAAAACCTCCAGGTAGGGATCGATGAGGCGTCGTTCCCGATGGGGAAATCCCGTGGCGATCATCGTCTCACGCAAGTCCTGGTGGTCCCTCAGAAAGATGCGCTGCCCGTTCAAGAAAGCTCCTTCGCCTTTTCGTGCCGAAAAAAGCTCCCTGTGCACGGGATCCAGGACAAAACCCAGAATGGGCAAACCGTCCTGACAAACCGCCACGGAGATGGCCACGAAGGGAAATCCATGAATAAAATTCGCCGTGCCGTCGATGGGATCGATGACCCAGGTGAATCCCTCTTTCAACCCGTCGTTTTCCGATTCTTCCGCCATGATATGATGCTGCGGGAAGTGCTCCCTGATGATTTTCACGATCATGGCCTCACTCTGCATGTCCACATCGGTGACGTAATCGGAAATCCCCTTGGTATGGACAGCTCCCGAGGAGACATTGCCGATGCGCTCCCGGATCAATTCACCCGCCTCCTCTAAAGCCAACTCTGCCACACGTTCCATTTCACGAATCATCATGCTCCTCGACTTTCTCTTCCTCAGCTCTCTCACCTGTGCCGAAAACTCCCACCCGTCAGGCTCTGCCAGGCCATGGAACAGCCTTCCTCTTTTTCATCTCCCCATGCCCGGACGATTCATCTACAGAATCACGACGATCATTATCGAGGCCCTTGTGGACAGTGGCAAACAATTTTGGTATCTTTCCCCATTGAAAATCTCATGCAGTGGATTTTTATACTTTTTTTACATCTTCATATGCCAACCGCCACGAGGCCACCCATGAAAATCGATGTGCACACTCATATTTTCCCGCCCGATATCGTCCAGTCACGTCAACACTTTTTTGAGGGAGAGAACGTCTTTCAGCAGCTTTATGATTCGCCCAAAGCCAAACTGGCCGGGGCGGAATCTCTTTTGGAGGTGATGGATCGAGACGGGATCCATCGTGCAGTAGTCTTCGGTTTCCCCTGGCAAAACATGGAGCTGGCGAGACGCCACAACGACTACGTGCTGGAAATGGCCTCGAAATACGCCCCTCGGCTCATTCCCATGGCCTGTTTCAATCCCATGGACGCAGAAGGGCCGAGGGAGGCGGAACGGTGTTTCGTGGGAGGAGCCAGAGGGCTGGGGGAACTGGCATTATACGCCTCCTGTGCGGAAGATGCGGCCCTCAACTTTTATAAGGAACTGGTGGAATGCTGCAGATCTCACAAGGGCATCCTTCTGGTCCACGCCAACGAACCCGTCGGACACATGTACCCGGGG
>DAIQOB010000380.1:0-3481 GCA_036788075.1 Syntrophobacteraceae bacterium | reverse complement strand
CGTTCGGTCGGGAACCTGTCGCTTTCGGCGTTCCGGTAAAGGCTGCCGGCATGGTAGGAACTTCGCACGAAGGGACCACTGGCCGCCTGAGCAAACCCCATTTCCAAGGCCGTTTCGCGCCACTTTTCGAACTCTTCGGGAGGAACGAAGCGCTCCACGGACAGGTGCTCGGCCGAGGGTTGCAGATATTGACCCAGCGTCAGCAAGCTGCACCCCGCATCCCGCAAATCTTGAAGGGTCTCCCGGATTTCTTCCGACGTTTCTCCCAGGCCAAGCATCAGGCCGGACTTGGTGGGGAGGGAGGGATCGTAATCCTTGACACGTCTCAGCAGGTCCAGCGAGCGCCGGTAATCGGCCCCCGGCCGCACGGAAAGGTAAAGACGCGGCACAGTTTCGATGTTGTGATTCAAGACATCCGGCCGAGCCTCGACCACCTTGCGAAGTGCCTCTCCCTGCCCCTGAAAATCCGGGATCAGGACTTCAATTTGCGCGTCGGGGATTTTGTCGCGTATTTGTCTTATCGTTTCCGTAAAAAAAGAGGCCCCGCCATCCTCGAGGTCGTCGCGAGTGACCGATGTCACCACCACATAACGCAGGCCCAGCCTGGAGGCCGCTTCCGCCACTCTTGCCGGTTCTCCGGGGTCCGGTGGGCTCAGCGGACCGTGCTCTACGGCGCAAAAGCGGCAGTTGCGGGTACAACGTGGGCCCATGATCAGGAAGGTGGCTGTCTTGCATGAAAAACATTCATACTGGTTGGGGCATTTGGCTTCCTGGCAGACGGTATGCAGGGCACCGTCCTTGAGCAGAGACCTCACACGTTCGTATTCGGGCCCCGTGGGCAATTTTCTTCTGAGCCATTGAGGCTTGCGAAGACGTGGTCCAGTTTCCGGATGTTCCCTCATGATCGCCTCGATAGGTTTTACTCCTGCAAATTACCGTCTCCGTACACACCAAGCCACCCTTGGCGTACACGATCTCTTCGATCTTCTTGATGTTTTCCTCAAAAATACCCAGCGTATTGGGATTGATGACCATGATCCCGGCCGTTTGCTCCTCCATCCCGGCTCGCTCAAATCGGCACAATCGGGACCTTCACCCGAGATGGATTCGTCCAGAGTGAAGAATACCACATCCCCGCAGGGCAGGGAAATCCCGCACCGCCCCTTTTGCACTTCGTACAAAATTGTTCCGCTTTTTCCACGGAAATCAGTTGATATCCTCCGATTAATCGTTACAATTGCTCGGCTGATATTTCGGAGGCAGCACGTTGTGAGCCCATCTGAAAGGCCGATGGTTCCGAAACCTTTCGTGCTTCGAGTCCCCGTGGCGGGTGGATGGGATTTTTGATCATCTCGGAGGGACAATCATGACTTCTCCATGGAAGCGAAGGAAGGCCCTGCTCCTGCTGGAGGATGGGGTCCTGTTTAAGGGATACGCTTTTGCCGGCCAAGGGCATGCGCTGGGCGAAGTAGTTTTCAACACCAGCATGACCGGTTACCAGGAGGTCTTGACGGACCCTTCCTACAAGGGACAGATCGTGGCCATGACCTATCCTCTCACGGGCACTTACGGCATCAATGCTGAAGACATGGAATCGGCAGCCGTTCAGGTGGAAGGCTTCGTGGTCAAGGAATACCAGGAATTTGCCAGCAATTGGCGCAGCACCGGGAGCCTGGCAGATTTCCTGAATGAGCACGGTAAGATCGGTATCGAAGGAATCGACACCCGTGCCCTCACCCGACACATTCGACAGGCCGGAGCCATGCGCGGCATCATCGCGACAGATACGGACGACCTGCGTGGGCTCATGGAGCGGGTTCAGGACTTTCCAGGGTTGAGTGGAGCCGACCTGGTCCAGTATGTCTCCTGCGACAGGATCTACCGCTGGGAGGGAGGCCCTCGCCTGGACGACACGCCAGCGGCATGGACACCGGGCAAGCCGGGCTTCAAGGTTGCGGCCATCGACTGCGGTGTCAAATACAATATCCTGAGAAAACTCGAGTCATCCGGCTGCCAGGTCATGGTTTTCCCGGCCCGTTCAACGGCGGAGGAGATTCTCGCGACACAGCCCGACGGCGTCTTCCTTTCCAACGGCCCGGGCGATCCGGCGGCGGTTCACTACGTCGTCGATACAGTGCGGAACCTCCTGGGAAAGCGACCGGTTTTCGGCATCTGCCTGGGTCACCAGCTCATGGGCCTCGCTCTGGGAGGGCAGACCTTCAAACTGAAGTTCGGCCATCGCGGCGCCAACCAGCCGGTGAAGGACCTCACCACAGGCAAAGTGGAAATCACCTCACAAAATCACGGTTTTTGCGTAGACCTGGAATCCCTCAAGGATAAGCCCCTGCGCCTGACGCATATCAATCTCAACGACAACACGCTGGAAGGAATGGACCATCTCGAAATTCCGGCCTTCAGCGTGCAGTACCACCCGGAAGCGGCCCCCGGGCCCCATGATGCATCATACCTCTTCCAGCGATTTGTCGAGCTCATGGAAAACCAGAAAAAGTAAAAGGAACGGGAGCACATGCCCAAGCGTACAGACATCCACAAGATTCTCATCATTGGCTCCGGCCCCATCATCATCAGTCAGGCCTGTGAATTCGACTATTCAGGAACTCAGGCGTGCAAGGCGCTCCGGGAAGAAGGATACGAAGTCGTCCTCATCAACAGCAATCCCGCCACCATCATGACGGACCCTGAAACGGCCGACCGCACCTACGTCGAGCCCATCACGCCCGAAGCGGTGGCCAAGGTCATTGCCCGCGAACGCCCCGACGCCCTCCTGCCCACCCTGGGGGGCCAGACCGCTCTGAACGTCGCCGTCAAGCTGGCGGAGATGGGAGTCCTGGAAAAATATGGTGTGGACATGCTGGGCGCCCGAGTGGATGTCATCAAGAAGGCCGAAGATCGCGAGCTCTTCCGCGATGCCATGAAGCAAATCGGTCTCAAGGTCCCAGCCAGTGGGATCGCTCATACGCTGGAGGAAGTGAAAAGCATCGCCGGCGAGATAGGCTTCCCCATCATCGTGCGTCCGTCCTTCACCCTGGGAGGGACTGGCGGGGGAGTCGCCTACAACCGGGAGGAGCTCCTGGAGCTTTCCCAGGGGGGCCTCGATGCGAGCCCTATCCACACCGTCATGCTCGAGCAGTCCGTCCTGGGATGGAAGGAATTCGAGCTGGAAGTCATGCGCGATCACATGGACAATGTGGTCATCATCTGTTCCATCGAGAACATGGACCCCATGGGGGTCCATACAGGGGATTCCATCACCGTCGCTCCAGCTCAGACCCTCACGGACCAGGAATACCAGGTCCTGCGGGACGCCTCCATAGCCATCCTGCGAGAGATCGGCGTGGAGACGGGTGGCTCCAATGTACAATTCGCCGTCAACCCCGAAAATGGTGAAATGGTAGTCATTGAGATGAACCCGCGCGTTTCCAGGTCTTCCGCTCTCGCCTCCAAGGCCACGGGATTCCCC
>DAIQOB010000379.1:0-3482 GCA_036788075.1 Syntrophobacteraceae bacterium | reverse complement strand
GGTGAAACCTGCAATTGACTGCCATGGACAAAACGAAACCCTAAGAAAAGAGACTGCTGATTTGAATTCCCTTTGAAATGATTTTGGCCATGATCGGCAAGCTGGAAGAAAAGGAGAGGAAAAATGTTTAAGTGTGTCGTTACATACTATTTGGCGTTGTCAGTCGCATTCGTTGGTGGAATGGGGGCGTTCGAGAGCGGTCTCGCCAAAACCCAGTCCGATTCTTCAGATATTGTGATGGCCAGTATTGAAAACCCTTACCTCGGCGTGCCTTCAGCCGTCAAGAACATGTACAACCCGGAGCGTTTTCCGGACATCCAACTGCTCACGATCCCCTTCTGCCTGTTCACCAGTCAGTCGGAATATAACAAAATTAAAAATGACCAAAAGCCTGATACCGTTGCCAGTCACGGCTCACTGTGGAACTACGATGCCGACGTCCCCCTCATCTTTTACGGCAAGGGAATTAAAGAAGGCTATCTCGGCGGAGAGGCAGACCTCATCGATATCGCACCAACACTCGCTTACCTGGCGGGAGTACAACGCCCGGCTGCATCGACAGGCCGCATCCTGACTGAGATCATCAAACCCGAAGCGGCATCCTGGAACCAGAATCAGCGCCCTAAAGTCCTTGTGCTCGTCAGCCTGGACCAGTGCCGGAACGACCATTTGAGGACCTTCAGCAATGCGTTCTCTTTTCTCAACAACAGAATCGTCGCCAAAGGGGCGAGCTTTGCGCAGGGGCATGTCAGCAATGCCAAAACGGAAACGGCGGTCTCTCACAGTTCAGTGGGCACGGGAACCATCGCCGGTTTGCATGGGATTGTGGGGAACAACGTGATGCTGTCCGACGGCAGCTATCCGCTCGCCATCGATGACGGCAATGCCGGCCCCAACAACGGACACGGCGACTTGAGCCCCCGCAATCTGCTGGTCCCAACGCTTGCCGATGAATTGGATCGCCGTTATCTAAACAAGAGCATCGTCATCTCTTCTTCGAGTTACGGACGGGCATCTATCGGGGTTGCCGGCCACGGAGCCTACTATGCGGATGGAGATTATGCCTACAGCGGTGCGGATAAGGATATCTCGTTTATCACCAACTGGTATTCAGGTGTGCCCTATACCAACACCGACTTTTACACTCTGCCGGACTATCTCAAAGTCGGCAGCAATTCCCTCGTCGCCGTCAAAGATTGGTTGAAAGCATACTATGGGCTCGACATCGAGCATACCCCGTGGTCTCATGGTCTCACCCTTCGGGACCGAAGCCCATTCTCGGCCAGCAAGCAGGCCATCGGCAACCCTGCCGCGACCTTCCCGTGGGGCGAAAAATACAGCTTCAGCTATCCCATTGTGAAAGCAGGTCAGGCCGAGCCTGACAAACTGCAGAGCTATCAGGATTATGAGGCCGGGGTCACGAAGCTTTCGGATAAGTATGGCGAGACGGTCAAAACCCCATTCTTCGATCTCTGGAATTTCGACCTCAACCTCATGGCCATGGAATACGAGGGGGTCGGGCAGGATAATATTCCCGACTTCGTGTTTTTCCATTTGAAGAGCATGGATGCCGTCGGGCACCGCTACGGCGTCTATTCCGGCGAAGTCTACAATTACATGTTCTTTGCCGACTACATGATCCAAAAGGTCATCGGGTGGCTGGACAAGCATGTGGGCAAAGGGAATTATACGGCCGTCTTTTTCGGGGATCATGGAGGAGCCAACGTTACCACCGGCGGCCAGTGGATCGTCAATGAAGTTGTGAAGAAAGACCTGGAAGATGCGTTCGGGGCCGGCATCGTGAAAAAACAGGGCGGAGATCAGTTCTGGCTGGATCAGGAAATCCTCCAACACAGCGGCAAAACCAACGAAGATGTAGCACGCTGGATGGAAGCCCAGTTCAAATCCTGGATCATTCGGGCATACACCAAAGGTGAAGTCGAGGCTTCCGGCCAATGCAATTGAAACAAGCGCAGGAAATCGGGGTATCCTGACAAGCATACACCAACTATTTCTTACCATGATGAGCGCGAAGGGGCCGTGAGGATCGCTTCGTGCTCATCGTAAATGCAACAGGGAGAATCGAATGAGCACGAGAATGACGAAAAGCATTTGCAGGGTGGCGCTGGTTGTCTTCGCATTGTTCCTCTGGTCTTCGGCAGAAACGGCCTCAGCGGCTGCCCTCGACAGTTTTGCCGGCCTGGAAGGGACCATCGACATCGCCGGCGGCACGGCCCACATTCCCGTCATGACGGATGCGGCAAAGAACATCATGACCTTCAATCCCAAGATCCGCATCACGGTGGAGGGAGGCGGGTCGGGAATCGGTGTTCAGAAGGTCGGAGAAGGCTTGGTCAGTATCGGGAATACAGGGCGGGCTCTTTCGGAGGAAGAAATTGCCAAGTACGGTCTCAAGAGCTATCCTTTCGCCCTGGATGGAGTGGCAGTGATCATCCATCCCGACAACCCCGTCGTCGGACTCTCGGCAGAGCAAGTTCGGGATATTTTTTCCGGCAAGATCACCAACTGGAAGGAAGTGGGCGGTAAAGACGGGGCCATTCATCTTTTCACCCGCGATGAAGCGAGTGGGACGCGTGAGGTCTTCTGGGAAAAGCTCCTGAAGAAGGGGCCTATCGCCACCGGCGCCAATGTGGTGGCTTCCAACGGAGCCATGAAGAGTGCCGTCGCACAGGATAAAGACGCCATCGGCTACGCCGGGATCGGCCATGTCGATCAGACGGTGAAGGCGGTCGTTCTGGACGGGGTGGCGCCGTCTCAGGAAAATGCCATGAAGGGGAGCTACCCCGTGGTGCGCAAACTTTACATGAACACCAAAGGAGAGCCGTCAAAGCTCGTGAAGGCCTTCATCGACTACATCCTGAGCCCGGAAGGGACTGCCATTATCACAAAATCCGGATATCTGCCTTTGAAATGAAGGATCATCACCGCTGAAAGCCGATTCCGACAAATGGATTGAACGGGCGCTCCTGGGTGCTACGGCAGTCTCGGGCCTGGCCATTGCCGGGATTGTCATCCTGCTCGCCGTTTTTTGCCTGCCGCTGCTGACTTCGCACGGCCTCGCGAACATCTTCTCCCGGCAATGGCAGCCCTTCGGCGGGCAGTTCGGCATCCTGCCCATGTGCGCGGGGTCGCTGGCACTGGCGACCCTGTCGCTGGTTGTCGCCTATCCCGCCGCCCTGGGAATCTGCACTCTGGTGCACGGGCTCGCTCGCGGCCTCTCCGCCCGGTTTCTACTTGCCCTCGTTCATTTCATGACCAGCATCCCGACGGTGGTCTACGGTTTTGTTTCCGTGTTTTTGCTGGTGCCGAGACTGCGGGAATGGTTCGCCGTCGGGAGCGGATTTTCACTGCTGGCAGCGGTGCTGACTTTGAGCCTGCTCATTCTTCCGACCATCACCCTCGTCCTTCACTCCCGCCTGGAGCAGCTCGACCCCACACTCAGGCTGGCTGCCGAAGCCATG
>DAIQOB010000378.1:0-3494 GCA_036788075.1 Syntrophobacteraceae bacterium | reverse complement strand
CCCCTTTTCTTTGGCCAGAGCCAGGAGCTCGGGAGAGGCGCAGGCCTGGGAGACCATTTCCGACTCGACAGGGTTGTGGCCGTGCACGACAATGTTGACCTGGTCCCTCTTGAGCACACCGGCATTGACCGCCGTGACTCTCGGTGTGGGCACGCCGAACAGGATGTCGGAAACTTCCGTGGCGATCATGGAACCGCCCCACCCGTCGGACAGGGCGTTGCGCATCCCCTGGAGGAGCAGGCTCTGCCAGTCGTTGTCCACTCCCATGTGCGTGCGGTGCATCATCTCGGAGGTTTCCCGGTCGATGCCCCGCGGCGTGAGGCCAACGCGGTCCCACAGCTCCCGTCGCTTTTGGGGAGCGCGGGCCACCAAATTGATGGCCTTGCGGCGCATGCCGTAGTCTTCCATCATGGCCTGAGCCAGCTCGCCCGCCAGGACGAGTGCATCCTTGCCATCCGTAGTGATCCCGTATTCGGCGGCCAGCTTCTTCAGCTTGGCTTCATCCCGGATCTTGTAGCCCCTGGCCGTTCCATCGGCCACACCGGCCAGGACTTCCACCAGGTCCCGGCCATGATCCGAATGGGAGGCGGCTCCGGCGGCAATCATACGGCACAGGTTGCGCGCTACGATGATGTCGGCGTCCGCACCGCAAACCCCTCTCTGCGGTCCTTCGCCGAAGGGATCCACCCGGCAGGGGCCCATGACACAGATGCGGCAGCTCAACCCCATGTCACAAAAGCCACACTGAGGCTGCTGAGCAGTATGCCGCTCCCAGACAGTTTCGATTCCATCTTCTCTTGCCTTGGCGTACAGGCGGTCGGCATCTTGTGTCACAGACAGGCTGTGTTCAGGGTCAAACATGTTTCCCTCCTTCATGACCTTCATGCTTGGAATGAGCCCTTCAAGAGCTGCACTTGGGATTCTTTCATGGCCCGCAGCAGCCCCACACCCGGAGGCAGGACCGGCTCGCCGGCGCCCGAAGACATGCTGCGTGCCACAGCAAGGGTCTGACGCTTCATGGCCGTGCCCCGCTCCTCGTAGGTGAGTGCCCCGACCTTGCAGGCTTCCACGCAGGCGGGGATCCGCCCCTCGGCCACCCGTGCAACGCAGTTGTCGCACTTGACCGCAACGGCATGGCCCGGCGGCCCCAGAGGATCCTCATGGAAGCGAATCACTCCGTAGGGACAGGCCATGGCACAGGAAGCGCAGTTGATGCATCGGTCGGGATCGATCATCACCGTCTGGGTGCCTGCATGCCGGTAAATGGCTCCCGTCAGGCATGCCAGTTGGCAGGGCGCCGGATCACAGTGGCGGCAGCGATTGGGGAACCCTTCGTTGAAGCGCCCCGCTCCCACGTGGACTCTCGGTTTGGGCTGGGGCGTTTCCAGCACGGCGCTGACCAGATGCTGAGTCCGCGAATGGGCCGTGGCACACGCCGGCATGCACTGCATACAGCCCACGCATCTTTTGGGGTGGACAATCACTTCTTTCATGAACCCTCCTTATGCTTCAGGTTTGGAGACTTCCTCAAAAGCTCACGGGGAGACCGATGTTGCAGCGAAGATGCACCGATGCCGGGAATTTCGAGACTGGAGCTCAGGGCAAGAGGCAGGCGAAATTGAAATCGGGCGCCATGAGCCTGGAGGTGGAGAGGCGGATGGGGACCCGGTTTTCCATGAGAGCACGCAGCACTCCCCCCTGCTCCACCTGGTTGATGAGCACCGCCCCCACCAGGATGTCGTCCTTCAGGACCAGGCTGCGATACCGCCCCTTGCCGGGGCCGCCGGACCGCACGATGCGACACCCCTCTTCGGGGCCGGGATTGGCATGGCCCAGGGTCAGGACATCCAGATCATAAACCCGCAGGACATTGCGGCTCATGCTGCCGGGGTATACGACAGGGCGACCGGCCATGTTCAGGCCGGCAGTGCGCCCCTGCACCGCGGCTTCGGGCCAGAGGGCATTGACCCAGCGGCAGCCTCTCGAAATATCGACCGATTCGGCTACGTCCCCTGCGGCATAGATTCCTGCGGCGCTGGTTTGGAGATGGTCGTCCACCACGACACCCAGATCCACATGGATGTGCTGCCGGGGGATGAAGTCCCGGCTGGGGAGCACCCCTTTGCCGATGATGACCATGTCGCAGGGCAGGCGGGAGCCGGTATCGGTGACGGCTGCCTGCACGACCCCGTTCCCCTCGAAGGCGCGCACGCTCCTCCCCACCAGGACCCTGAGCCCACGGCGCAGGAGCTCGTCCAGGACCATCTTGCCCGCGATTTCATCCACCTGCAGGGAAAGAGGGTAGCCGGAGGTAATGAGCAGGGTCACTTCCAGGCCCCGTTTGAGCAGTGCATAAGCCGCTTTGAGGCCCACCAGCCCGCCGCCCAGCACCAGGGCTCGGCGGGCCGTGGACAGCGCGGCCACTTGCTGGCGCACATGGCTTTCGGTGCGCAGGTAGAAGATCCCGCCGAGATCCCTGTCCGCGGCCCGCAGGGGACGAGGGTCCGCACCCGTTGCAATGAGCAGGCGGTCATAATCGATGCAGGTGGAATCGGCCAGCTGCACCCGTCGGTTCTCCACGTCAAGGCTCACCGCCCGCTGCCCCAGAACAGGCTTGATTTTCATGGATTCATAAAAGTCGGCGGGCCGTATGGGCAGCTTATCGTGAGGTTCAGAGCCATCCAGCACATAGCTGATCATGGGCCGACTGTAAGGGGGGAAGCGCTCATCTCCCACCATCACGATCTCCCCCTCGAGGTCCAGCGTGCGAATGGCTTCGGCAGCACAGACTCCGGCAATACCGTTGCCCAGAATAACGTATTTCATCCTCCTCCCCCTTCCGATGATAAGTGATTGTAAGGATAAAAGAATGCCGGGCCATTTACCAGAAAGATCTGTTGAAAATGCAGGTCACACCGGTGTTTGAATGGCTGAAGGAAAGGCAACAAAACCCTTGACCATTCATGCTGAATACGGATATCGTATTTCATACACCATACGATGAATGTTCTGCGACCGAAAGGCTCGGAAGTATCCGAGCATTCCCCATGATAGAACCAACCAGAGCAGGGGCGGCCATGGAATCCACCTGGCAAGAAGAAAGAAGAAATTCCAAAGATCGGCGGTCGAAGCCCACTTCGCCCTTCAGCCTTGCGAGCCTGAGGGGGCGTCGGAAACTGGCACGAAGGGCCGAAGATGCGGCGGTGCACCGTTACGTGGACCTCTATGACGGGAGCAGCGTTTCGTGGACGTTCCTGACGCTCCTCCTCTCCCTCACGGATGCGTTCCTGACCCTGGAAATCACGTCACGGGGCGGCACAGAAGTCAATCCCTTCATGGATTTTTTCCTGGACCTCGGCCCGGTCCCCTTCATCCTGAGCAAGTACATCCTGACGGCGCTGGGGCTCCTCTGGCTGCTCATCCACAAAAACTTCGGCATTTTCACCGAAACCCTCTCCGTACGCTCCCTCCTCAGGATCTTCCCGGCTCTCTAC
>DAIQOB010000377.1:0-3496 GCA_036788075.1 Syntrophobacteraceae bacterium | reverse complement strand
CGGCGATCCCCATGAGTACGGCCATGACGGCCAGGGCAGAGGTGACGCTCCGCTGCGACGGGGACACCTGTTCACCCGAACGGCTGAAAGCCTTATCCTGCTGCGGAGGTGATGATCCCGACTCCAGGGGGAGCGACACCTCCCTGTTCCCCGACAGGACGTCGCTCCACAATTTTCCCACGAGGAGTGCAACAGCCGGAATACACGGGAGGGCGTAGTATTCCAGCCTGGAATGGGATGCGGAGAAAAGACCCATGACGACCGTCACCCAGAGGATCAGCAGGAGGTCCGCATCGCTTTGGAAACGGGTCACCCGCAGGAAATTTCCTGGAGCCGGGAATGGTTTCCATCCATGGAAGCCCAATCTCCCCATGCTGCGCCCGACGGCCTGAGGGAGGAGGGTGATCCAGGGAAATGTCCAGAGCACTGTCAGCAACAGAAAGAGGGGCAGCGGGAGGAATTCGTCGGGGGGGAAGCGCCGGCCGGTGAAGCGGTGGAGGTGCTCTCGAAGGACATAATAGCCGAGGAAATCGGGGTTGGCTCGAGCCACCGCAAAGTGCCAGGGGAGGGCGATGGCTGCCGCGACGGCGCTCCCCACGAGCAGGCGCCTGGAGAAAAATCCCCGCAGGCGTCCGCTCAGCAGCACGTGCAGCCCGATGATGGCTGCCGGAAGGCCGAAGCCGAGGATGCTCTTGGTGAGCACCGCCAGACCCAGCGCCCCATACATCGTCCAGAACCACGGTCCGCGCCCGTCGTTGCCTTCCTGGAGATAACTCCTGCCGTAGCCCAGAATGACCAGGGTGATCCAAAAGATCAGGATGGGATCGGACATCACCATGCGTCCGAAAATGTAAGGTCCCAGACTTGTGGCGTACACCAGGGCTCCCAGGAACCCCGCCTGCCGGTCGTAAAGCGTGGCCCCGAGGGCTCCAACGACTCCAATGGTGCCCCAGGCGGCCAGGGCAGGCCAGATGCGGGCGGACGTCTCCGTTTCTCCCAGAAGCATCTGAGTGCCCGCGATCAGCCAGAAGATGAGGGGAGGTTTATCAAAATGCCGGTTGCTATTGAGGTGCGGAGTGATCCAATCGCCCGATGCACGCATTTCCCGGGCGATTTCGGCATACATGGCCTCCCCGTCGTTGAGGGAGGGGGTGTTCAGGACCATCACAAAAAATGGCAAAGTCACCAGCATCAATAGCAGGAGGGGGCGTTGCAGCCGGGGACCCCTTCCGTGCGCTGTCGTTTCCAAAGAAAAATCCATTCTATAGGTATGCTCCTTCCATCGATGGCGATCACCCGATTTTCGGACTGAGGCTCCACTTGATGAACCAGGAATTCTCTCCCGGCTCCTGATCCAGGCAGACGATGCCGCCGTTCTGGAATTTGAAGAGGGTCTTTTCGGGTGATCCCGCCAGCAGGTAGGACGTGAGCCGCCCCATGAAGGGCTGGTGCCCCACCAGCATGACATTCTCATGACTGTCGATCTGCGCTGCGAAGGCGGTGACGTCGTCCAGGGGGTTCATGCCGGTCGTTTCCTCCATCCCCTTCTCTGGATTCAATGCTGCCGCGAAAAGCTCCGCCGTCTGCCGCGCTCTTTTCTTCCCGCTGTGGCGGATGCGGGAAACTCGAATGCCATAGCCCCGAGCCACCCCCGCGATGCGCTCCACATCGGCGATGCCTTCGAGGGAAAGCCCAGGATCGGGGTCCTGGTCCTTGGGCAGTGCAATACCGTGCTGTACGAGAAAAAGCGCCATGGGAATGTCTCCTTTCTACCATACATTAAATGCGATGGGCTTTGACCTGCCGATAGGAATCCCTCCTCGGTCTCCTCCATTCAGGAGTGACGCGAGGAGGGTTTTCGCGCGGAACCCTTTTCCTCTTCATATACCACATTTGGGCCTTCACAGGAGGGCCTAACGGTCAGATCGATACAGAGACGCGGGTTTTTCTCATGCCGGACAGGTCGGTTGCATCAGAACCCGATGGCCTTTTCGCTGCGATGATCCCCCTTGATTTTCGCTTCCCGCCTCAGAGCATCGATGAGGACGTGGTGATGGAGCTCCCTGCGGGGATTGAATGCAAATTTGTCGCGTACGACCTTGAAATCTCCGGGGCAGAGGTTCCCGATCCCTAGCAAGGCCTCCCTGGAAGTCTGAGGCAGGGGGCTTTGAACCAGGGGCATGATCAACTTTTCATAAAACACGAGGTTCCCCTCGGGCTTCAAGGCCGAGAACCCAATTTTATAGCTGAAGCGGCGCAGGGACGCTTCATCCAGGTCCATGAGGCGGTTGGTCGTGCAGATCAAAATGCCCCGGAACCGTTCCATCTGGGTAAGCAATTCGTTGGTGAAGCTGATCTCCCAGGAGTGACGGGCGCGCTCCCGGCTGTAAAGCAGGGAATCGGCCTCGTCGAGGACGAGCAGCGCTTCCCTGGATTCGGCCTCGGCAAAGGCGGCACTCAGGTTTCTTTCCGACTCTCCCACGTAAGGGCTTCGAAGATCGCTCAGGCGCCTGCAAAGGATTTCACGGTCCAGGTGTACTGCCAGGAACCGGGCCAGCTCACTTTTGCCGCTCCCCGGAGGACCGTGAAAGAGGAGGTTCATGCTCACGTGTCCCTCGTGTCCCCCGTGGCGCAGATACCCGTCGAAGCGCTCCAACTGCTGCAAGAGGGATGCGAGATCGCCTTCTACGTTCAATCCTTCCAGGGAATAGCCCTTTTCGATTCTATCCTTGAGCGGGGGCTTCACTCCGGAATGGAGAAGCGTTCCGTGAGCCTGCAAAAGAGCGCCGACGATTTCCCGGAAGATTTTGTTCGACCGTGGATTCATTTCCGCGGCTTTTCTGACAGCCAGGTCGATGGCCCCGGCGCCGACTTCATGCCGCGAGGCGAGCTCCTGGGTGTCAGACAAACGAAATCGGCCGGTCGCTCCATATCGTGCCAAAACGTTCTTCCACAGCTGAATGCGGCGGCGCCTGCCCAGGCGACGAAAGCAGATGCTGAAGGCGAAGCGGCGCCGCACCGAGGCTTCGATGAGCTCGATGTCGTTCACGATCCAGATCATCCGGACCCCCGGTTGTTCCAGCAGGTGGTTGAGCCATCCCTTGTCCTGGGTTTCTCCGCGCATGAACCACGAAAACCGGGTGCCGAGGATATTGTCCGCCTCGTCCACGATGACGAGGGATCCCGGACCCCCGTTGGTCATGTTCAGGCAGGCCACGATGGCTCCTCGCCGATTGCTTGAGCTGTTTTCCTGGTCCTGGACGATCTCATAGGCTGGGACTCCCAGCTTTTGAGCCACCCCCCGCGCGAAGGAAGTCTTGCCGGTCCCCGGAGCGCCGTAGAGGAGGATATGGGTGGAGCTTTCCCGCTTTTCCTTCAAAAGCCCCAGGACGTAAGCCGCCTCCTTTTCGAGGTGATCGTGCTGCTCCCGGGGGAGGGTATCCTGCGGAACTTTGGTGAAGAGACGCTCCAAGACCCGCGGCGACGATGGGTCCCA
>DAIQOB010000376.1:0-3501 GCA_036788075.1 Syntrophobacteraceae bacterium | reverse complement strand
CGGGTGCTCAAACTGACCTGCGCCGTAGACTGCGGGACTGTCGTGAACCCCGACGGCGTCATCGCCCAAATGGAAGGGGGTATGGTCTTCGGGCTCAGTAGCGCTCTGAAGGAGCGGGTCGAATTTTCCAAGGGGGGAGTGGCGTCCAGGAATTTTTCCGACTACAGGATTCTCACCATGAAGGAGACGCCGTCCATAGAGGTGATTCTCCTGCCGGCAGGCCAGCCGGCCGGAGGGATCGGGGCGGTGGGGGTGCCTCCCGTTGCTCCGGCTGTGGCCAATGCAGTCTTTGCTGCCACCGGGGCTCGTGTTCGAGACCTTCCCTTGAACCCGGAAAATATTCTGAAAGCCTTGCGGAAGACGGGAAGAAGCCCCAACTTCGAAGTGGAGCGCGTGGAGCCCCCCAAGCCCGGTACGCCGCCGGATCCCGAGGCCGAGGATTAGTACAGGTTGGCGAAAGTTTTCATCCTGTGGGACGGTCCGACTCCCCCCATTGAGCAAGGGGGGCTTGGGGATGTGAACGTCACGGCACATCCCCTTGTGAGGCTCCGAAAACCTCTAAAATGCCCTCAAATGAGGAGCATCTTATCGTCGGCTACAGCATCCCCCTTCAATTTTGCAAATTCGTTGAGAAGATCCTGAACCGTAAGCCTCCGCTTCTCTTCACCCGCCACATCCAGAATGATTTTCCCACCGTGCATCATGACGAGCCGGTTTCCCAGCTCCAGGGCATGCCGCATGTTATGGGTCACCATGATGGAGGTGAGTCCCATCTCCTGGATGAGCTCCCGGGTCAGTTTCAAGACCTGCGCTGCCGTGGGAGGGTCCAGGGCCGCCGTGTGCTCGTCCAGCAGCAGGATGCGCGGCCGTTGCAGAGTGGCCATCAGCAGAGTCAGAGACTGGCGTTGCCCCCCCGAAAGAAGTCCTACCCTGTCCTTCAAACGATATTCCAGGCCCAGGCCCAGGAGGCGTATTTTTTCCTGAAACGCCCTGTGATCCTGACGGGTGACTCCCCAGCGCAGACCCGGCTTTTTGCCGCGATTCCCGGCCAGGGCAAAATTTTCTTCGATGGTCATGGTGGCACAGGTGCCCGACAACGGATTCTGAAACACGCGCCCGATGTAGGCGGCACGCCGATATTCAGGCCAATGCGTCACCCGCTCTCCGGAGATGAAAATATCTCCTTCATTGGGCGTGAAGGTGCCGGCAACCAGATTGAGAAGCGTGGACTTGCCGGCTCCATTGCTGCCGATGACGGTAATGAAATCCCCCTTCTCCACGAGGCAGTTGATGGAACGGATCGCCACCATCTCGTTGATGCTGCCCTCGTTGAAGACTTTCCTGAGGTTTGTGATTTGAAGCAATGTTCAACTCCTCATCCTGGCGATTCTCTCAGGCTCGCTTCCACCGCATGCGCTTGCGCATCATGGGGATCGTGAGACAGACCACCACCAGCACAGCCGTGATGAGATTCAGATCGCTGGGAGTCAACCGCAGGAATCCCACCTGGTAAGACAACGCCACGACAATGGCAAAACGATACACCAGGGAGCCCACGATGGCGCTCAAGGTCTGCCGCAGGACACTCTCCTTCCCCACCAAACTTTCCCCCAGGATCACCGAAGCCAGACCGGCAACAATGGTCCCGATGCCCATCCCCACATCGGCAAACCCCTGGCTCTGCGCCACCAGCCCTCCCGCCAGGGCCACCAGGGCATTGGAAAGGCTCACGCCGATGAGGATCATGTTGTCGGTGCTCACACCCTGGGAACGGATCATCTGGGGATTGTCCCCCGTGCCGCGCAGCGCCAGGCCCAGGTGCGTGTGAAGGAAAAGGTCCAACACCAGCTTACAGCCGCCGGCCACGGCAAGAAAGATCAGGGGGGTAAGGAGAAAGCGGGGCATGGCGGGGACAGCCAAGGCGTCGAATATAGTGGTCTGGTTGAGGAGCGCCAGGTTCGGCCGCCCCATGATGCGGATATTGATGGAATAAAGGGCGGTCATAGTGATGATGCTGGCGAGCAGACTCATGATGCGAAGCTTCGTGGCCAGAAACCCTGTCACAAAGCCGGCCAGCGCCCCGGCCAGCATGGCCATTACCAGACTGGTGAAAGGATCCCACCCCTGGAGCATGAGGCTCCCCGTGACAGCCGCCCCGAGGGGGAGCGTCCCGTCCACCGTGAGGTCCGGAAAATCCAGCACACGAAAAGTGAGGTAGACTCCCAACACCATGACCGCGTAGACCAGGCCCTGTTCCACGGACCCCATAAAGGTATAAAAAGACATGGGCGAAGCTCTCTCTCAGGGGGGCATTGACGATCCTACAGGACCTGGTCGGCGCGCTTCAGAACGGGTTCGGGCAGGGTCACGCCCATCTTTTCAGCCGACTGCTTGTTAACGACAAGTTTCAGATCCTTCAGCGCCTCCACGGGCATGGTGGCGGGGTTCTCTCCCTTCAGGATGCGCAGAGCCATTTCCCCACTCTGCCGACCGAGACGATAGTAATCGATGGCGACGGCGGCCACGGCTCCCCGAGGCACGGAATCCGTGTCCGCGGCAAAGAGGGGAATGCGGTTGTCGATGCAAACCTTCACGACGGAATCGAAGGCAGAAACCACCGTGTTGTCCGTGGGAATATGCACGGCATCCACTCGTCCCACCAGGCTCTTGGCAGCAGGAAACACCCCACTGGAATTGCTGACGGGAGCCTCCACGACCTCCATGCCCCGTTTGGCGGCCTCTTCCTTGATCTGCTTGAGGGAAGCAAGGGAGTTGTCTTCACCGGAATTGTAAATGACTCCGAGGCGCTTCACCTGCGGCGCGATTTCCAGGATAAGATCCATCTGGCGATCCACTGGACTGCGGTCCGTCGTCCCCGTGACATTCCCGCCGGGGGCTTCCAGGCTCTTCACCAGCCCCGCTCCCACGGGGTCCGTCACGGAGGAGATCACGATGGGAATGGTCTTTGTGGCATTGACGCACGCCTGGGATGTCGGGGTGGCGATCGTGTGGATGAGATCCACGTTTTTGCCCACGAAAGCCTTGGCAATGCTGTTGGCCGTAGCCATATTCCCCTGGGCGATCTGGATGTCGTAGGTCACGTTCTTCCCTTCGACATACCCCCCGTCCTTGAGGGCATCGATGAAGCCCTTTCGCGCCGCATCCAGGGCCGGGTGCTCCACGATTTGGGAAATTCCCACCGTGATGTTCTTATCTTCCGCACCGGCCGGGCAGACCAATCCCAGAACCAGGACAACCGTCAGTAAATTCATCCAGAATCGCGTCATGGCATTCTCCACATTTCAAGGTTAACAATGACTGACTATGAAATGGCCCATTGCCTCACGACCTTTTATACCGCGAACGGTTAAAATCTTGTCTTTTGACTGCACTCATCTCCTGAACTGCAGGCATCCTATCATCAAGAAGGAAGGCTCAAAAAGTATTTTAAGTACCTGAGCATATATTTCTTAACATTTTGTCTTGCTGTCCGTTCGCCCT
>DAIQOB010000375.1:0-3510 GCA_036788075.1 Syntrophobacteraceae bacterium | reverse complement strand
CTCCTTCTTACAATGGACGCAAACCCGGGTCATGGGCTGGGCCTTGAGACGTTCCACGCCGATATCGTCGCCGCATTCCTCACACACACCGTAATCCCCTCTTTCAATACGTTGCAGGGCTTGTTTGATTTCATAGATGAACTGGTGATTGCGCTGCTGCATGTGCAAAGTAAAATCTTCTTGATAGCGTGCAGAAGCTAGATCCGCCTCGTCCATTGGGTCACGGCCGCCGACACATTCAGCCCATTTAGAGTCGCTGCGATGGTTCCCTGACAGATAATCTTGCAGACGGTCTCTCAAAGCCTCACTAAAATAGTTCAGCATTGCTTCTCCTCCTGTTCAGATTGTATTTGGCGACTTACTGGACCTCCATGCTTCCCGGTCTTCCTGGATGGATATACTGGCGAAGTCATGTGACGGATTGTTTCCAGGCTGGTTAAATTATGGTGAACAACTTAGACCGTCCGCCATTTGTTTCCTCATTCCGGCGGTTCTTCAGCCTGAATCCACAGGGGAAAAAACTGGATGCCGGCTTGAAAACTGCCGGCATGACGCGGGGCGAAAGGGGTCATCTTGATCTGTGGAGGTTTACTGAGCGTTCTTCAAATTCTGTCTTCACGGACATGGAAAGTCAGGATTGAGCCCGTAACCATGCTTCGACCTGTGAAGAAGAGTACGGCAACCCAGAGTGTCTGCAAAAAGAGAATCATGCCCGGATGCCAGAGAACTCGGAGTCCCGTGAGGATTTCGGGAGGCGGAATGGCAGGGGTTTTGATCAGGAGTGGCAGGCAAAGGGCGTACAACATGGAAAAAATGCTCATGAGTTGATAGCGGGTCACCTTTCCGCTCCCCCGGTAGTCGAAGCGAAGGAGTTCGGAGATGGATCGCCAAGCCTGGGTGCCCAGGAGCGGCAGCAGGAATGCAGCGAGGAAATGGGAGGTGAGAAACAGCACAATGCCAGCCAGTCCTACTGCCACATAGAGGCAGGAGGTGACAGCCTGGATGGGAAAAACCTTTTGCCCTTCCAAGCCCCCTGCGTAGGCGACTTTCTTGGTTTTCCCCCAAAAGGTGAAGGTGTAGCCCGAAAAAATTTTCCTCAAGACGGGATGGCAATCAGACAAGGCTTTGCCATAGCAGCAGCCGAAGCTCACACAGGCCAGGCGTCCCAGTCCTTCCCCCAGGGCATAGGCGATGGAAAACGCCGCCAGGGCAGGCAAAAGGGGAAGGGAGGGCACCAAGAGTTTTTCCATAGCGGCGTTCAGGAAAACAATCATCCACGGAGCCGCTACAATTCCTGCGAACGAGGCACCCGCCACTGTGAACGTGTAAGATTTTTTTTCCACCCACTTCGCCACAAGCCTGGATGCGGGCATACACAACGCCAGCAGGGCCGTCACTGCAGTAAACACCGCACTCCTGGGTACCTGGATAGATCCCAGGAGAAGAAACACCATGGCCACAGCAGCGCTATAGGCCATGGCGTTGAAAAAGCCGTAGTAGGTCAGGTTGATACCCGTCCAGCGACCATCGGCCGTTTTAATTTGCGGCACTGCCGCCATGATCTGCCACCGTTCCCCAGGCAGAGCGCTGAACCCCCATGTGAGCGCCAGAGCAAAACCGATCGCCAATGCGATCACGAATATTGCGTTGGCCATGATTCCATTCCTCCATTATTTCAGATGCTATGAAGCGTGAGACTTGAACAATGATTGCTGGTTCTCCCTGTCTTGAAGGCTCATAGAATTTCGGCAATGCACGAGCGCACCAACACCTCGGTTTCAACCAGGGGACGGCCGAAACCGAGGGAAAACCGGCTCTCCACGCCCGGCGCACGGAGGTTTCGGACAAGATCTGATGCAAAGGTCACGCGCCCCGACTGGAAAATCAATACGTCAGTGCTGCTGCCCGGGCGATAGAGGCTCTTGGGACAGCCTTTGCGAAGGAACATGCCAGCTCGAACCGGCTGGGGGGCGTCATAGCGTGTTTCGCTGTAGCACTGGACCACATCCCCCACCATGAGGGCCACGATTTCGATCATCGCCACCATCCCCACCTCCGAACCGCCAGGAACGTTTGTATCCAGGATGGTCACCACGCGTTTGTTTTTGGAGTAAGGATTGATCGCTGCCACAACAGCCGAAGGATTGCAGGAGTTGTAGGTTCCAGAAATCTCATAGATGTCCAACACCTTTCCTGAAACGGGTGCATGGTTATAGTGGTATTTTTCCGGTGTCAAACGGAATACCGCAAAGTCCCCGCCTTGAAAGGCATTCAGCCATTCTTGTTTGTTCGTTCCCAAAAGTTCTCCGTAGTCGAAAAATTTTTCCTTCAGGAAGAGGCTGGAGGACGAGTGGAACGAGCCCACAAGAACCCTTGCATCGGCCGGTGAGACTACCGTGCGGGAGGCTTTGGGCATGGGGCGGCATTCCCAGTAGCGTATTTTCCGTTCGAAAATTTCCCGCATGGTTTTAAAGTGCCGAAAATTTTCCAGGCATTCGTTGAAATCGATTCCCGCTTCCTGGATGAATTTCGAATAGCCAGGAACTCTTCCACCCAGTGAAAAATCATAATGGATATAACCGAGAAAGGCTGAAAAGCGTGCACTTGTCAACGCCCGGAACAGCGTCTGTCCGTTTTCCCGCTCTCTGCCGTACAAACGCCGAATAATCCTGTCGCCGTAAAGTTGCTCGCTGCGTACCTTACCCGTTTGCCGCTCGATGTATTGGTGCTTCATGCCCATGATCTCCCGAGCTTTCATTCAGGGCTGCCTTTGCCCCCTGGATTTCGAAGTGAATGCACGTCAGCACCAGATGAATAAGCTGCCGCAACTCAGCTGGTGTGATGGTTCCTTCCAAAACATCTTGTTTAACCATGCGGAGAAATCGCAGGGGGTCTTCGCACCCCACAGCATGGAACAATTCCTTAGGGAAAGGCGCCCCCCTGGAAAAAAACGCGCCTTCGGAGTTTTCAAGATCTGCTTCCAGGGAGTTCAGTGCTTCACGAGTCTGCCTGATCCTGAGATCATTCCGGTAGAACCTTTCCGCCTCCTGATTGAATTCCCTTCCCTTCATGCGCAGGACTTCCTGACTGTCCATATGGCCGAGAATACCTCGAGTGATTTTTCCCGCTGCAGAATGACGTCGCGGATCATCAAGCCTGAGCTGTAAATCCTGGAGAATATCTTTCAGATCGAGCATCTCCACCAGGTCGGCCGCATCCTGGCGGAGGATCCGAAGCAGGGCCTTACGGTATTCCAGGCTGTAAACCCTCCAGTAGCCGGGGTAGCGCCGACTGGCACGCACGTGGAATGTTTCTCTCAAAATCCGCTTGAGAAGAGCGTTCCGGCTCTTCATACTCACGTAAAAGGTGGGAATGCCGATGGCCGCACCGAAGAAAATCTGCCTTCGCTCGCTTTCCACAAAGGGTTGGTCAGGAATATCCTCATGCTCCAGTTTCCCATGAGCGATGTATTTGAAGGCCAGGGCTGTGACGAGAAGCTGGAGATCGACG
>DAIQOB010000374.1:0-3515 GCA_036788075.1 Syntrophobacteraceae bacterium | reverse complement strand
TACAACTTCGAGGCCCTGAACATTCCCAAAGACCACCCCGCCCGGGACATGCAGGACACCTTCTACATTTCTGAAGACGTCGTTCTGAGGACGCACACGTCGCCGCTTCAGGTTCGGGTCATGGAAAAGCGAAAGCCTCCCATTCGCATCATTGCCCCCGGGCGGACCTATCGCTGCGATTCCGACGTGACGCACACTCCCATGTTTCACCAGGTGGAAGGGCTTCTGGTGGGCGACGACATCTCCTTTGGCGATCTCAAGGGCATCCTCACCACCTTCGTACACCAAATGTTCGGCTCCGGTGTGGGATTGAGGTTCCGGCCCAGCTTTTTCCCCTTCACGGAGCCCAGCGCGGAAGTGGACATCCAGTGCGTCATGTGCGGTGGAAAGGGATGCCGCGTCTGTTCTCACACGGGATGGCTGGAAATTCTCGGATCGGGGATGGTGGACCCGGAAGTTTTCAAAATGGTGGGGTACGATCCGGAAGAAGTCACGGGATTTGCTTTCGGTATGGGAATCGAGCGGATTGCCATGCTGAAGTTCGGGATCGACGATCTGCGCCTTTTCTATGAAAACGATCTCCGGTTTCTGAAACAATTTTGATCGACCCCAGGCCCCGACGTTTACTCACAGGTTCCTGATCGTCTTCCGAAGCCAATCGGTGGGTGAGAGGAACTTTTCTTGTTTTTTTGGGGCGGTTCGATTTCTATCAGCCATTTCAGCTTGTGGCTTCCGGTGTGTGCTTGTTTCCCCTCCCTCTGTTTCGGTTGAATCTGAACCCGTGCCGGGAGCGTCGACTTTGATCGGTCCGGCCCATTGTATGGGCAGGAGTCTTGACCCGACCGACGCCTGAGGGAATGAACCATTGTTGCCAATGCTTTCTGCTTTTCCGTGAGTTTCCCCTGCGACGGAGAAGGAGAAGAGGGATACCAGGATGATCGTCAGTTTAAAGTGGCTTCGGAATTATGTGGATGTAACCCTGACCGTCGAAGATCTGGTCCATCGCCTGACCATGGTGGGGTTGGAAGTGGAAGGCGTCAGCGCACTCAACCCTCATCTGCAGGGAGTGATTCCGGTGCGTGTGCAGTCTGTGGACCCCCACCCGCGTGCCGATCGTTTACACCTTTGCCGGGTATCCGACGGTGAAAGGGAATATCAGGTGGTATGCGGCGCGCCCAATGTGCGGGCCGGCGTTGTCGCTCCTCTCGCTCTTCCCGGCACCGAAATGCCCAATGGAGTAGTGCTCCGGGAAGCCCGCCTCCGCGGCGAAGTGTCCCAGGGGATGCTCTGTTCTCAGAAGGAGCTTGGGCTGGGAGAGGATGCGAGCGGTATCTGGCTCCTCCCGGAGACCATTACCCTGGGAATCCCCCTGTCTCGAGCCCTGGACATCGAGGACACCATTATCGAAGTCAGTATCACGCCCAATCGCGGGGACTGCCTGTCCATCCTCGGCATTGCACGGGAAGTGGCTGCCATCTGTGGAACTCCCCTGCGGTATCCTTCTGTTGTTTTGGAAGAGAAGGGTCCTGCCATCGACGGCCGGGCCTCAGTCGCCATCGATGACCCCGTGGGGTGTCCCCGATATGCTGCGCGCCTCGTGGAAGGCATCACCATCGGCCCGTCCCCCCGCTGGCTCCGGGAAAGCCTGGAAGCCGTCGGTTTGCGGTCCATCAACAATATCGTCGATGTCACCAATTTCATCCTCATGGAGATGGGGCAGCCCCTCCATGCGTTCGACTTCGATTCCCTGCGTGAGCAACGCATCGTGGTGCGTCGTGCTCGGGGAGGCGAGCGTTTCACGACCCTGGACGGTGTGGAGCGTACCCTCTTCGACGACACACTGCTCATTTGCGACGGGGCAGGCCCGGTAGCTATCGCGGGCATCATGGGCGGGCTGGATTCGGAAATCACCTCGGGAACCTCCAGGGTCCTCATCGAGAGCGCCTATTTTCAACCCGTCTCCATTCGGCGGACGGGGAAGAAGATTGGGCTGCGCTCGGAATCGAGCTACCGCTTCGAGCGGGGTGTCGATCCCGAGGGCGTCCTGCGGGCAGTGGATCGCGCGGCTGCCCTGATGGCTGAAGTGGGGGAAGGCGTCATTGCTGCGGGAAGGATTGATGTCTATCCCCAGCCCATCGAACGGCCTGTTCTTCCCCTGAGGGTCGATCGGACCAACCGCTTTCTGGGAACCCGCCTGGAGGCATCCCGCATGGCGGAGGTCCTGAAAAGCATCGAGATGGAGGTCCGGGAGTTGGACGCCAACCGGCTTGAGGTGATCCCACCCTCCTTTCGTCCCGATATCTCCCGGGAAGTGGATCTGACGGAAGAAGTAGCCCGTCTGGTGGGCTACGACCAGATCCCCGTGACGCATCCTCATGTTGCGCTCCGTGCCGAGCCCCTGGATCCCCATTTTCGCATGCGCCTGGAAGCAAAGAATCTTCTGGCGGGAGCCGGATTTTTCGAAGTCATCAACTATTCATTCATCGGCCAGGAATCCCTGCGGCGGTTGATGCTCTCCTCCGACGATCCCCGCCTCCATCCTGTGGTGGTGAAAAATCCCCTCAGCGAGGATCAGGGAGTCATGCGAACCTCTCTCATACCGGGGCTCCTCCAGACGGCACGCCATAATTTTGGGCATCGCAACGATGATCTCAGGATTTTCGAGCTGAGCAAAGTCTTTCTTCCCCGGGCAGGGGAAGCCCTCCCGGCGGAGCCGCACCACCTGGCGGGGATTCTCACGGGCAAGCGCGATCCGCACCTCCTTTACGGCGGTGAAGAAGAAGTGGATTTCGCAGACGCCAAGGGAATCGTGGAAAGTGTTCTCGATCTCTTCTATCTCGAAGGGGTGCGCTTTGCGGATGAAGCCCTGCCTCCTTACCTGGATGCCGGCCAGGCGGCCTCGATTTTTTGCGGCGGAGAATGGGTTGGAACGTTGGGCAAGCTCCGTGCCGAGGTGCAGGAAGCCTTCGATCTCAAGAAAGACATCATCGTGTTTGAGGTGGATTTCGACAAGGTTTTCAATCTCAAGCAATCCCACCCCATGTTCCGCAGTCTGCCCAAGTATCCACCCGTAGCCCGGGATATGGCCCTCATCGTGGACGAGAATCTGTCCGTCCAGGAGCCTCTCGACTGCATCTGGGGACAGAAGGAGGCGCTTCTGGAGCAGGTGGAGGTTTTCGACATTTATCGAAACCCCCAGTGGGGCAAGGGAAAGAAGAGTGTAGGGTACCGCCTGGTGTATCGTTCTCCCGAAAGGAGCCTGACCGACGAGGAGATCAACGACATCCACAGCGGCCTGGTGCGGAAGGTGCTCGACGTTTTTCATGCGACCTTGAGATAAATCCCGGCGAGAGACTATGACGGAGCTGAATCCAACTTCCAAAGCCAGGGCAGGAGGGAAGGTCCCACCGTGCAGGGTCGCCTATGCGATCGATGAAGAGGTCCGCAAGGGATTTTCCCTCCATTTCAACGCGACAGGCCTGCTGGTCATCTGCGCTGAGCCGGCTCCCCTCAAA